>CAVEOR010000129.1:0-3624 GCA_963617285.1 Anaerovoracaceae bacterium
GCACCGCAATAATCGCCACGACGATCATCATCTCCAGCAGCGTGAAGCCGCTCTCGTTATTCCTTTTTTTCTCAATCTCTCTTCTCATTTCAATACTCTCCCCTATATAGTAATCTCTACCTCTTTCCGCTTAGCCTGCGGATGTTAGCTGCTCTCGGTGGGTGCTTTCCCGCTTATTGATGGCGGCGCATATGTGTTGGTGTGGGTGCTTTCCGCAGGAGCCTGCCTGCCGCAGGCGGGCGTTAAGAACTTCCGTGATGAGTGCGGCGGGTTCTGCAATCTGCGTGGGACATACCGCAGGAGCAGCTATGCAATTTGCACTAAGCGATGCAGCTGAACAGCTAAGAGTGAGACACTGTTCTAAAGCCAAGTTTGTCTCACTCTCTGTGAAGCAAATCGCGTGTGCCTAAATTGCACTGCGACGAGGACGTCCCGCGTGGATTGCACGGCACCCGCCGCTCACGAGAACTGCACCTATTGAGAGCAGCTATCATCCGCTATCCACACGGTTATCTCAGTAATGTAATTATTTGTTCGGGTTTTCATCGAAGAAGCGCGGATGCTTGAATTTGCAGATTTTGTCCTTGCAGTTCTCACACTTCAGCGCGTCGTTCGTGCCCTCCCAAAACTGCTCCGGGTGCTTCAGCAGCGTAATCTCCCAACGCAGCATCAGCACAATGCTCGTGAAGAACAGGCTCCACGTGAAGAAATTCCTGATAAACAGCATCGGCGTGAACATCATGAAGTATCCCCAATTGAAAATCCTGCAGTTCACGCAGCACCTATTTTTGATGAGATAGTTCTGGAACGGACACCAAATCACGACGCAAATCAGGTCGCACACGTAATAGAACACCGAAAGCAGGATAAGCTCCTTGTTCTCGATTACATCCAGCACGTACAGCACGCCGAAAATCGCGTTGAAGCTCAGCCAAACCAGCAAAACCCTTATCGCCGCCAAGTTATTTTTCTGCACATATTGATACAGCCCGAGCTCATCAAAATTCTCAGCCCTTTGGTAATGGCTCGCGAAACCCTTCTTGCTGCCCATCGTGATTCGCTTGTTCTGCGGAATCATCTGCAGAATCATGCTCGCCATGAGAATCGCCCACACGATATAGATCCACAGGATGTTATGCTGCGCCAGAATTGCCTCGATTCTCTCCGCAGAAATGCCAGAAAGCAGCCACTCCGTCTCTATCCTCTTTGTCAATATCAAATCAAAATAGTCAGGATCGAAGATGTACGCCGCCAAAACGACTAGAAAAACGCAGCAGCGGAATATTAGCTTGCCGACGTATTCCTTGAACATGTCGATTTTCACATCGATCTTCTTCACGTCTATTTTCTTTACATCAAACTTTTTGGTTTCATTCTCATTCATTCTGTTACTTCCTGAATAAGCGGACGAATCCGCTCTTTGTTGATTAGGTTGCAGCCGTGC
The DNA here is from genome assembly GCA_963617285.1 of Anaerovoracaceae bacterium. GTDB lineage: Bacteria > Bacillota > Clostridia > Peptostreptococcales > Anaerovoracaceae > CAG-238. The sequence goes on from CAVEOR010000129.1 coordinate 1,445, forward strand.
TGCATGTAGTCGAGCATCTTGCGGTCATTCTCCGTGACGTCGACCTCGCTCTTGCCGCGAAGGATTTTCTCGGCGGTGTTCATGATGAACTTCTCGATCTTGTCAAGCCTCTCGGGGTGGTATTCGCCCGGCATGTAGAAGCACGGGATGTTCTTCTGATATGCCTTCGGGAAGTTGATCTCGAGGAGTTGCTGGCGTGCGGCCTCGTCGTCGAGGTTGATTCCGCAGGCGAAGACCACAATCTTACGCTTGTGAACACCGCTCTTGACCAGGTCTTCGTGGTCGAGCTTGCCGTTTCTGTACATCTCCCAGATTTTGAGGTCGACCTTCTGCCACTTTAGGAACTTGTCGAGTTCCTTGATGCCGCCCGCTTGGACGCCGCCGCCGTAAACTATCGTATCGTAGTCCTTGAGGTCGGCTTTCTTGACTTGGTCGATTGGAACGGCGGCGCACCCGAGCTCCTCCGCAATCCACTTCGCGTATTGCTCCGTCGCCCCGTACTTGCTCTTAAATATTACTATTGCGTTTCCCATTCTGTTATTCTCCATCGTTTAGTCTACATGTTTACATGCAATTCCTCACAGCGTTTGGTCATTCTATGCATATGACAGGTTTTGACCAAATTTTTCTCCCATAAGTTCCCAATTTGGTCCTTTTTCGAGCGGTTTTTTGGTCAAAAGTTCAATTTCATGTGGAATGTCCAAACGATTTTCGCATTTTGGGCTGTTTTTGTTTGGACAACTACCCTGTAACCTGGTATTTTGTCCAAATTTCAGCCCATTTTAATGCTATTTCCCTAAGAAAATTTGGACATTTCCGCTCCTTCGTGGAGTTTGACCAATCGGTTCAGAATTAGCACTTTACGTTTTCGCTGCCGAGGATTGCGGCCATCTGGTTGCGGAAGGCGGTCGACGGCTCGACGCGCAGGGATTCGTCGGTTCTGAGGGTTTTGCCGCTCGGCAGGTAGATCAGAACCTCGTAGTCACCCTTGTGACGACGCAGGTTGACATTGATTTCCTCGAGCGCCATCGCCTCGTTCATGTCCGCTGGAATCCTGAGCTTGACTAGCCCCCTCGGCTCGCGGCCGCTTGAAGCTGAACCAGCGAGCCCTGAAGCACTTGCGTGCTCGCTGGCGGAGCCGTGTGGCTGCCTGCCTGCCGGCAGGTTGCTCTGCTGATTCCTCCGCGCCGAGTACTGCGGCCTGCCCTGCCTGTCGTTAGACAGGTGCGCAAAGCCCTTCTCGACTGCAACATCTATATCCAGCACCTCGTCCGCAAGGACCTTCGGTGCCTCCTCTTCCTTGAAATTCAGCGTGCCTTTGATGGCCACAACCGCGTCGTCCTGAATCAGCTCCGAGCACTTGTCATAGACGTTCGGGAAGACCACGACTTCCGTGATTCCATATAAGTCCTCGAGGTCGACGAACGCCATCATGCGGCTGTTCTTGGTAATCAACGTTTTCTTGGCCGCGATCATGCCCGCCATGATGACCGACATGCCATCGTAAATAGGCGATGCATTTCCTCCTGCCTTCTGCAGGCGGGCAGGCTGCTCGTCCAGTGCACTGGTCACCTGATCCATGCTCTCCGCCACGTGCACCAGGTCATCACTCGTAACCGAGGAAATCCTCCTGAGCTTGTCCTTATACGCGTTCAGCGGATGGTCGGTCAGGTAAACGCCGAGCATCTCCTTCTCCATCGCAAGCTCTATATTCTTCGGGAACGGCTCGACCTGCGGAAGCTTCTTGCTCATGCCAGAGCTTGCCATCGCATCCTGCGCCGTCTGGAAAAGCGAAATCTGCCCCTCCAGGTTTTTCTTGGAGGAGTTCTGTGCCGACTCGACGAGGGCATCGCAAACCGCAAGCTTGGCTGCCCTGTTTCCCTCGAGGGAGTCCAATGCTCCGGCCTTTATCAAAGACTCAATCGCACGCTTATTTATCTGCGAAATCTCGAGATTGTTGATGAAAGTAAATATATCGCCAGCCTCGCCTTTTTCCTCGCGAGCATTGATAATCGCATCAATCACATTCTGCCCAACGTTCTTGGTGCCGAGCAGTCCAAACCTGATTTTGCCATCCTCAACCGAGAACTTCGACTTGCTCTTGTTAACGGACGGCGGCAAAACCTCTATGCCCATGTCGTTGCAATTCCTGATATAGCGGGCGATCATCCTCGCATCGC
>CAVEOR010000130.1:0-3589 GCA_963617285.1 Anaerovoracaceae bacterium
GGGCGGGTGTCGCGGTCTTCGGCGAGGACGGAGGCGCCGAGGTTGAGCGAAGCCTTCTCCAGTTCCTGCACGATGTTGTTGATCTGAGTGAGCTTGTCCGCGGAGATGTCGCTGGAAACAGCGCTCTGAGCGCTCGCGAGCACGGTCTCGATTTCGCCCTTGATCGACGAGAGCTTGCCCTTGAGGTTCTCCAGATCCTCCTCGTCGAACTCGTCACGCTCGATTTCCTCCTTGCTGAGGATTTCGCCGGTTCCGAGGTCGTACTCCGTGTTGCCGTTTACGACGATAGGCTCATAGCCGAATACTTCGTTTACCTTAGCGGCGAAATCGATCTTCGACTGAGTCTCGCCGTGAACGAGGAAAATGTGCTTCGGCTCCTTCTGGAAACCGCCGAGCCAGTCGAGAAGCCCCTTCTGGTCCGCGTGGCCCGAGAAACCTTCCAAATTATATATCTCCGCGCCGACCATTACAGGTTCGCCGAAGAGCTTAACTTCCTTGGCACCCTGTACGAGCAGCTTGCCCAGCGTTCCCTCTGCCTGGTAGCCAACGAAAACGATGCTGTTTCTGCTGTCCCAAAGGTTATGCTTCAGGTGGTGACGGATTCTGCCAGCTTCGCACATGCCGCTCGCAGAAATTATTACCTTCGCCGATTTATCCGTGTTCAGCATCTGCGAATCCGCAGTGTTACGCGTGAACTTCAAATTCGGGAAGTCGAGCGGATGGTCGCCGCTTAAGATATACGCCTTCGTCTCCTCGTCGAAGACCTGAGCGTTTTTCTTGAAAACTTCCGTCGCGGTCGTAGCCATCGGGCTGTCGATGTAAACGTTGACCTTGCCCAGCACGCTCGCATACTCAGGATGATGCTCGTAGAACATGTTGAACTGGTAGATGAGCTCCTGCGTTCTGCCAACCGCAAACGAAGGGATTATAACGCTTCCGCCGCGCTTAACCGTCTTGAGCGTGATGGCGATGAGCTCATCGATGCTCGTGGAGTTCTCTGGATGCAATCTATTACCGTATGTCGTCTCCATGATGAGGAAATCGGCTTTCTTAATCTTGACAGGGTCGCGAAGAATCGGCCTATCCATAACGCCGAGGTCGCCGGAGAATACCAATTTGCTGGTCGCCTCGCCCTCGGTAATCCAAAGTTCAGTGATCGCAGAACCGAGGATGTGACCCGCGTCGTTGAACACGATCTTCATGTCAGGATTGATTTCCACGAGCTGATCGTAGAGAATCGGCTTAACGAGGCTGAGCGCCTGCTCGGAATCCTGAATCGTGTAGAGCGGCTCAACCGCCGGCTTGCCAGTTCTGAGGTTTTTCTTGGTCTGCCACTCAGCGTCCTTCTCGTGGATGTATGCGCTGTCGCGAAGCATTACCTCCAGCAGGTCAGCCGTCGCATCCGTGCAGTAAACCGGGCCTCTGAACCCTCTCTTAACCAGCAAAGGAATTCTGCCGCAGTGGTCGATATGAGCGTGGCTCAAGATGACGCATTCAATCTCGGCAGGGTCGAACGGGAACGCTTCTTCGTTCATTTTGTCCATTTCCTTGCCGCCTTGGAACTGTCCGCAGTCCAAGAGTACCTTGTGGTTCTCCGTTGAAATCAGATGACACGAGCCCGTAACGCCCGTAGATGCTCCGCAAAACTTTACCTTCATCGCTATTTCTCCTCTCCGTGAAAATCTGAACCTTCAGTTATATGCAAATGATATTTCGATGCTATCTTGAACAGCTTCCAGCGTTCTTCCTCGCTGTGAGACGGATGATAGCACTCAACGCCCTTGAGGCCGACCTTCTTGAGGCCAGCAATCAGTGCGTCCATGTTCCTCCAGAATTCGTCGCTGTCGCGCTCGCCCATGCCGCGAATCTTCGCAGGGTGCGCGATTACAGGCATTCCGCCCGCATTCTTCACGAGTTCAATCGCCTCGACAGTCGAAATTCTGTTCTTCGGAATCGATTTAATCTCCTCCGACTCGATGATTCTGTCGAACGCGTCGCGGAAGTCCTTCGCATAGCCTCTCGCAACGAGCTCGCGCGCGATGTTCGGCTTGCCGACATATCCGCCAGCGCTCATGCCCTCGAGCTTAGCCATATCGATTTCGTAGCCCATCTCGGCGAGCTTCTCTGCAAGGCGCGCATTTCTCTCCTTGCGGAAAGCCTTCAGCTCGCCAAGCCTTGCCACCAGTGCCTCGTTCTCCGGGTCGAAATCGTATCCGAGCAGGTGAATTCCAACTCTATATGTCTGCGGCTGCGAGTCCTTCGCGTTCTTGGCATCGGCTGACGCCTCGACCGTAAACTCGTGCTTCGTTGAAATCTCAACGCCCGGCACAAACTTTATCTTAAGAGCCTCCGCCGCAATCGAGGCTTCCTTCAGCCCGCCGATTCCGTCGTGGTCGGTTATCGAAATTATGTCATACTCGGCTTCCTTGTACTTCTGCACCAGCTGCACCGGTGTCATCGTCCCGTCCGAATAGCACGAGTGGATGTGATAATCAACTTGATAGCTCATATTTTTCCCTCTCTCTAACAAATTACGTTATGCAAATCAATAGAATATCCGCGGCGGTTTGGTCAAACGATAGTTAGCGTAGAACGTAACTAAGAAAATAACCACCGTGTAAATAATCAAGAAAACGATCGCCGTCGGCAGAAATTCGTGACCGAGCACAAGCAAAAGGTTCGAATCCTCCGGCAATGTCGGCAATCCAATCAGGCCGATGAGCCAGTCCCTGCCCCTGTTTGAAAGCAGCACCGCTACCTCCGCAATCGTGAGCGCCAGCCCGATTCCGAACGCCGCATGGAACGCTATCCGAAGCTTCTTTTTCTCGCCGTTTCTGATCATAAACCAGTAAATCGCAACCGTCGCTATGAGGCTCAGCACGCATGCGAGCAGGCTGATATCCACGATTTTCTTGATAATCATCATGCAATCGCTGTCTTCCTCGTCGAAAACTCCCTGTAAGTCATACCCTGTGTCCTCGTAAATTTGGAATTCATCCGGCATCCACGAGTTGAAGAAGCCCGAAATTCCCTTTGCGAATTCGCCATTGGTGATGTCCACATACAGCTTGGAAACCACGCTCGAATCGTTGAAATAGAACGAATACACGCTGGACGAGCGCACGACTAAATTCAGGGGGAACGTAACCAGAAAAACAGTTATAATCACAGCTGCCACCACTGAAAGCAGCACATTCCCTTTTTTCATTAAAAAGTCTCTCCTTAATATCTCCTTAATCTCTCACTAATCAATACCCTTTTTTTAATTAGTTTGCGCAATTAGAAATTAAGGGCAAGTGCCGCCAAACTGACGGCATTTACCCCATGTCAAAACCTTAGTGCTTGATGATCGTGCAAACTGTGTCAGGACCGCAACCAGCTGCGTTTCCTTCGTCAGTGTCAAGATGCACTTCTCTCTCGTGCTTAACACCTGCTCTTACGAGTACGTTGTCGAAGATAAGTCCTCTCTCGCCTTCGATCTTGATGCTAACAACTTCGCCGTCCTTAACGCCAGCTTCAGCAGCCTGCTCGTCGTTGAGGTGAACGTGGCGGAGTGCTACGATTACGCCGTGGTCGATTTCGATTTCGC
>CAVEOR010000131.1:0-3586 GCA_963617285.1 Anaerovoracaceae bacterium
GCGAAGTTCGGCATGAAGATCATCTCACGCGATGATGCGGGAGTGCCGCCGTTCGAGATTGAAGAGGACGGAGATACGTTCGAGGCAAATTCGTACAAGAAGGCGGCTGAGATTCTCGCAGTCTGCGGCAAGCCGACGCTGGCGGACGATTCTGGGCTCATGGTCGACTACCTTGACGGAGCGCCAGGCGTTTATTCTGCGAGATTTGCTGGGGCGCCTACGGACAGCGGGCAAGAGCGCGTCGACGGGGAGAACAACAAGAAGCTCCTCGGCCTCATGGAAGGCGTGCCGGCTGAGAAGCGCACGGCGAAGTTCGTGTCGGTAATAACGATGATTTTCCCAGCGGAAGACGACAGGTTCAAGCCGGGCAAGGTCCTCGTTGCAAGAGGCGAGTGCCCAGGCCGAGTTCTCACGGAGGAGCACGGCAACGGCGGCTTCGGCTACGATCCGCTTTTCCTGCCAGACGGCTATGATAGGACGTTCGCGGAGATTACCGCAGAGGAAAAGAACGCGGTTAGCCACAGGGCGAACGCTCTCAAGGAACTCGAGCGCCTGCTCATAGAGGGTTAACATTGAAAGAGTGGAGTGTGAAGAGTGAAGAGTGGAGAGCCCGCCTGTCGGACGGACAGGGCAGGCAGGTGAAGAGTGGAGAAACGGATGCGACTTGCAGATAGAATACCAGAGGGAAAACTGAAAAAGACTTTGCGCAGGTGCAAGAGGATGATTTTGCTGGGTTACGACCAGTTTCTTGACCCGTACTACCAGGGCGTGAGCGCGCAGCTGGCATTTTTCATGTTTTTGTCGATAGTGCCTACTATTATTTTGCTGTCGCAGGTGCTCGGAATTTTCTCGCTCTCGCTGTCGAGTATCGAGGATTGGATGGACATCAACATCAGCGGTGCGGGTCTGGACACGATTAAGGGCATGCTCGACTATTCGCCGTCGGGCATAAACAGCATATTCCTTGCGGCAACTGCGCTTTGGGCGGCGTCGCGTGTGCAATTTGCAATGATCAGGGTCACGAACTACACGTTGACGGACGGGCAGTTCACGGGCGAAGGCTATGTTAAGGACAGAATTCGCTCGCTTTGGACGATTTTAATTACGATTTTCACGGTCGCTTTCGCGCTGATCGTCGTAGTCTATGGACCTGCGATTCTCGACCTCGTTGTCGGGCAGTTCCTCGGGCGCAAGGTGAGCTACGCAGCTTGGATGGCACTGCGCTGGCCACTCGCTGCGGCGCTGTATTTCATGATGATTTCGTACAGCTATTACGTGCTGCCGACCATCAAAGTTCGCTATCGCGATATCGTGCCAGGCAGTATATTTGCTTCGATTGGTTTTTTGGTGGTGACGATAGGGTATAACATTTACACGAGTTACAGCGTCAACTACGACATTCTGTACGGCTCGTTTTCCAATATCGTCGTGCTCATGTTTTGGTTCTGGTTTATCGCGTGGGTTATGTGCCTGGGCGTGACGTTCAACCGCGTGTGGTGGGCGACGAGGCACGAGGACCCGATTCCAATCGCGCCAGAGGCGAAGGAGCGCCGCAAGCCGATCAATATTATTTAATAAATAGGATAAAATGGAGGCGCGGATGCCTAGAGCGGCTCGCGCAAGTCTACATATATAATTGAAGGGGAAAAATTATGGCGAAGAAAGTTTTGATCATCATCAACCCGTGCTCGGGAACGAAGAAAGCGAACAAATACCTCACGGATATCGTGAACACATTCACCGTAAACGACTATATTCCAACGGTTTTGACGACCACGAAACGCGGTGACGGCAGAGTCTACGCTGAGGAATACGCAAGCGAAATGGATCTAATCGTCTGCATCGGCGGCGACGGCACGTACAACGAAGTCGTTTCCGGCGTGATGCTGAGCGGAGTTAGGGTTCCGGTAGGCTACATTCCAGCCGGGAGCACGAACGACTTTGCTATCAGCCTGCATTTGTCGAAGAATATCGTCAAGGCGGCGCACGACATCGTTCAGGGCGAGCCGGTGTCGCTTGATGTCGGAAGCTTCAATGGCAGAAACTTCTCATATGTTGCTTCCTTCGGCGCATTCACCAAGGCCTCGTATGACACGCCGCAGAACGTTAAGAACGCGCTCGGTCACCTTGCTTACATTCTCAGCGGAATCAACAGCATCACGTCCATCAAGGCTGAGCACATGATAATCGAGACGGACGAGCAGAAATTCGAAGGCGATTATATCTTCGGGGCAATCAGCAACTCGACATCCGTCGGTGGAATTCTGACGCTGAAGCCTGAGCTCGTGGACATGAGCGACGGCGAGTTCGAGATGCTCCTCGTTCGGGCGCCGCGCGACCTAGTAGAGCTCGGGGCAATCGTTCCGATGATCACATCGCAGAATTACGATGACGACATGATAACGTTCGTGAACAGCTCGCATTTCAAAGTTCATGCGAACAAGGAGACCTCTTGGTCGCTCGACGGCGAGTACCAGGAGGGTGCCGAGGAAATCGATATCATCAATCAGCACAATGCAATCAATTTGATTATCAACGGAAGACGTAAATAGGCAAGCGTGCTATTTGGGTTCTGAGGGGCTTGCGACCTTCAGAACTAAGGACTTAGGATTGAGGCTTCTGAAGGTCAGAGGTCGCAAGCCTGTGCTGCCGCGGCTGGCACGCGGCTTGCAATCCAGGTCCACATACCGCAAGCCCCGTGCCAGCCGCGGCCAAACCAGAAAGGAAACCAAATGAGTCAAGCACTGATACTAGCATTTCTGTTCTTCATGGGCTGTATAGTTGGCTGGGGGATAGAGGTGTTCTATAGAAGATTTAAGAAGGCGAATGTCAGCAGGCGCTGGGTGAACCCAGGCTTCCTGGTCGGCCCATACCTGCCACTGTACGGATGCGGCCTCTGCGGACTGTATTTGCTCGCAAACTTAGAGAACACGCCACTAATCGAGGAAGTCACGGCGGGCAGCAAGATAATCCTGTTTATCGTGATGGCAATCGTCATGACTTTGTTCGAATACATCGCGGGCGTGATTTTCATCAAGGGCCTGCACGTTCAGCTGTGGGATTACAGCAAGGAGAAATTCAATTTTCAGGGCATAATTTGCCTGAGATTTTCGATATATTGGGCGCTGCTCGGAGCGGTGTATTATTTCTTCATACATCCGCACATCCTCGAGTCGCTGCAGTGGCTTTCGCACAATTTGCAGTTTTCGTTCTTCGTCGGGGTTTTCTTCGGAATTTTCGGCGTGGACGTCGCATACTCGCTGCAGATCGTCGCCAAGGTTCGCAAGTTCGCGAAGGAGAACGAGATTCTGGTCAAGTACGAAGAGCTGCGCGCGCAGATTCGCCTGAGCGCCGAGGAGCGAAAGGAGAAAATCCACTGGTTCCTGCGCTTCAATTCCACCAAGACGCTCCGCGAGCAGTTGGAGCGCTATGCTGAGCGCAAGTTCGAGGAAATCGAGCGCCTCGTGCAAGAGGAGGAGCGGAAGAACCGCGAGCGCGACCTGCTAGCCAGCCGCCAGGGCTCCGGTCGCGAGCGGTAGGGCACTGTAGACTTAGAAATGTAGGTTCTTGCAAAGGCAATTATCTT
>CAVEOR010000132.1:0-3522 GCA_963617285.1 Anaerovoracaceae bacterium
GATTCGGCAGCCATCAACCTGGTTGCCGATTTTTTTCGCGTTGCCGAGCGGCATGATGATCTGCTCGTAGCCCAGCCTTGCGGCTTCCTTCGCGGTTTTCTCGATATTGCGGACGGATCTGAGGTCACCAGTTAGGCCGATTTCGCCAACTGCCAGCGTCCGTCTCTTGCACGTGATGCGCTTGTGCGACGAGAAAATCGCAAGTGCCGCCGCAAGGTCAGCCCCCGTACCCTCTGGTCTCATGCCGCCCACGACATTCACGTACACGTCTCTATCCGTCAGCGAGATCCCCGCCTTCTTCTCGAGGACTGCGAGTATCATGTTGAGTCTCGTATTGTCGATACCGACTGATGTTCTCCTCGCGAAGCCGACGTTAGCTGGCGTTACAAGGCTCTGAACCTCGAACATCAGCGGGCGGCTCCCCTCGTAAATGGCTGAGGCAACCGAGCCTTCCAGTAACTCCTCCTTGTTCTCAAGGAAGGTCGCTGACACGTCGCTAACCTCGGTCAGACCGCCTGATTCCATGCGGAACGCGCCGATTTCGCTCGTCGTTCCGAATCTGTTCTTATATGCTCTGAGGATTCGCAGCTCTCCGTCGCGCTCCCCGCTGAAGTTCAGCACGCAGTCCACGAGGTGCTCCACGGTCTTCGGGCCAGCGAGGTCGCCGCTCTTGGTCACGTGTGCAACTATGAAAATCGCGCATCCGCGGCTCTTGCCGAGCTTCATGAGCTGGTTACCGCACATTCTGACCTGCGACACGCTCCCCGGTGCCGAGTCGAGCTGGTTGCTATACAGCGTCTGAATCGAGTCTATGATCAAGAAGTCAGGCTTGATTTCGTCAAACACCTTCTCCGTGTTCTCCATATTAGTCTCGGACATGACGAACAGTCCCTCTGGCAGGCTCTCGCACACGCGGTCCGCCCTCATCTTGATCTGCTCTTCGGATTCCTCGCCCGACACGTACAGAACTGTCTTCCCCTGCGCTGCGATTCTCGCCGCCGTCTGTATTATAATAGTAGATTTGCCGATGCCGGGCTCGCCCGAAATCAGCACCAGCGAGCCCTTCACCAGCCCGCCTCCAAGCACGCGGTTCAGTTCCCCGCTCCTGGTATCTATCCTATCGTATTCGCACGTGCCGACTTCCGACAGCTTGGAGGCCTTCGCATTCCCTGCGGGGCTGCTGCTCCGCTGCCTCGAGTCGCTCTCGTCTATCGGCAGAATCTTCTCTTCTATGAACGAATTCCAAGCCCCGCAGATGCACTTGCCCATCCACTGCGTGCTCTCGTATCCGCACTCCTGACAAACAAAAACTGTTTTTGCCTTCTTCGCCATGGTTGTACCGCCTTTCTGGTCTCAAATCCTGGCTGCGGCTGGCACGCTCCTTGCAATTTCGCAACAAGTCGCAAGGAGCGTGCCAGCCGCAGCCCCCGCATCACGAACATCTGTTCTGCCACCATTATACAACAAAACCCCTACGGTTGTCCATAGGGGTTTCGCAAATTTCACATATAAATTTTCGACCTTAGAATCACTTGGACTCTTCCTCAGCCTTATGCGCCTCGATAATCTTCTGAGCGTTCATAGCAGGAACTTCCTCGTATCTAGCGAATTCCATTGTGAAGGAACCTCTAGCCTGAGTCATGGAGCGAAGCTCGATAGCGTAATCGAACAGCTCAGCCTGTGGAGCCTCAGCGTGAAGAATCTGTCCACCGCCGATTTGCGGATCCATACCCATTACAGCGCCTCTTCTAGTAGGAAGGTCGCCCATTACAGCGCCTACGAAATCATCAGGAACTGTGATGTCAAGCTTCATGATAGGCTCGAGCAGGCATGGCTTAGCCTCTACGATACCCTTCTTGAATGCCAGGGAAGCTGCGATCTTGAATGCTGCTTCGTTGGAGTCAACTGGGTGATAGGAACCATCATATAAAACAGCCTTAACGTTCTGAACCTTACATCCAGCAAGAGGGCCTTTTTCCATGCATTCCAGCAAGCCTTTTTCAACTGCAGGAACGTACTGCTTAGGAACGGAGCCACCGAACAATTCCTCAGTGAACTCGAACTCTTCCTGAGAAGGTGAGAACTTGATGTGAACGTCACCGTACTGACCGGAACCGCCGGACTGCTTCTTGTGCTTACCTTGAACATCGGATGTACCCTTGATTGTCTCTCTGTAAGCGATCTTCTGCGGAACGATGTTAACCGATACGCCGTATTTATCCTTTAACTTGCCAAGCGCGATGTTGATCTGGCTCTCGCCCTGACCACCAACGAGCGTCTGGTGAGTTTCCTTATTTCTCTGAAGTACGAGCGAAGGGTCTTCTTCTGTAAGCTTAGCAAAACCAGTGGAAAGCTTGTCGTCAGCGCCCTTGTCTGCGGACTCGATTGCTCTGAACAGCGTTGGCTGTGGGAAGCTAATCGGTGCGATAGTAACCTGATTGTTCTTCTCCGACAGAGTATCGCCAGTCTTCGTAACTTCTAACTTGCCGAGTGCAACGATATCGCCTGCGACAGCCTCTGGGCAATCGCCTTTGTTCTTGCCTCTAACGAAGAATACGGAGCCGAGCTTCTCGTCTTTCTCTGCTCTGAAGTTATGCAAAGACATACCTGCAGTAACCTTGCCGCTTACAACCTTAGCGAGGGAAATCTTGCCGAGGAAGGAGTCAGCCAAAGTCTTGAATACGAATACAACTGGCTTGCCAGCTGGGTCAGCCTTGATTGTGATATCCTCGTCACTTGCGTTCTTTGCCTTGTAGCCCTCGATTGTTGGGTTAGGTACGAAGTCAATAATCTCCTGGAGAACTTCCTTAACGCCCTCACCTGTGATGGATGAGCACTTGAATACAGGAACGATGTCGCCCTGAAGGATGCCCTTCGTCAATCCCTTGCTGAACTGCTCGTCAGTGAACTCACCCTCGGAGAAGTAGATGTCCATATATTCTTCGTCAACTTCTGCGATTGCTTCTGAGATAGCATCTCTGTCGTCAAGAGTTACTACGGATGTACCGAATTTGTCCTGAAGACTTGCAATTACTGCATCTACGTCAACGTTGTCTTTGTCAATTTTGTTGATTATGAAGAACTTCGGGGAGCCGAGCTTCTTGCATGCGTCCCATGCCTTCTCAGTTCCAACCTGGATTCCAGAGGAAGCGTCTACGAGAATTGCAGCTGCTTCAACGCCTCTGAGTGCGCCCTGAACTTCGCCTGCGAAGTCGAAGAATCCCGGCGTATCAACGAAGTTGATTTTTACTTTGTTGTACTCAACCGGTACTAATGTGGTGTTGATGGAATAGCCTTTTTCGATTTCCATTTTGTCGTAGTCGGAAACCGTCGAACCGTCCTCAACCTTTCCTAATCTTGAAATTACTCCTGTTGCCAAAAGCGCAGCTTCGAGGAAAGTAGTCTTGCCACATCCGCCGTGTCCTAACAAAGCAACATTTCTAATCATTTCGCTTGTATAGCCTTTCATCTATTGGACCTCCCAATTATTTTTCAATCGTGAACATTATATCAAAACCGCAT
>CAVEOR010000133.1:0-3501 GCA_963617285.1 Anaerovoracaceae bacterium
CACGGAGCTTGCGGTTCGGTGACCTGGATTGCAAGCTGCGTGCCAGCCGTGAAACTCGGCAGGTTCTGCTTTTTTGCTATTTATTTGCGGCCGCGTCTCTTGTAGTCGGCGTCGATTTCGTCTCTCCAGCTCGGATCAATGCATGCGCATGTCCTCAGCTCGCTGATTGCCTCGCTCATCGCCTCGTAATTGAGTGCCGTTCCCTTCATGTCGCAGCAATAGTCTACCGCCATGCTTGCGCTGATTCCGAAACGCTTTGCCTCCGCAGCCGCATCGATATTCGCACCGAGGAACATGAACTCCCAGCCATATCTTTCCTTCTGGCGTTCAATCATATGCTTAACTTTTTCGTAGGTGTAGCGGTGGCTCGCATTCTCCATGCCGTCCGTCGTGATGATGAAAAGCGTCTTCTCAGGCACATCTTCCTTGCGAGCGTACTTATGAACATTGCCGATGTGATGGATTGCCCCGCCGACAGCGTCCAGAAGCGCCGTGGAACCTCCGACATAATAATCCTCATGAGTCAAAGGCTTGACTTTGTCGATTGGAGCCCTGTCGTGAATAACTTTCGTCTCACTATCGAATAGCACCGTCGAAATTACTGCCTCGCCTGGCTCCTTCTGCTGTTTCTCAAGCATGGAGTTAAATCCTCCGATTGTGTCTGACTCAAGCCCAGCCATCGAGCCGCTGCGGTCTAAGATGAAAACTATCTCCGTCTTCTTTGGCTGCGCGTTTACATTTGCTTCTGTGTTTGTTCTTAATTCCTTGTTGTTATCTGTCATTTTCTCGTCCTCCTGATTTCTTAATTATCGGTTCGAGCGGTCCGCTCATTTCTTGATTGTGAACCTATTATACGCAAATCAGGAAGGCGAATGGTCGCCTCGCAAGCGACATTTTGCGGCTGGCACGGGCGGGCGGAGAACAAGGGGGCAGGCGGCGGGTGCGGGCACCTCGGAGACTCTGGGGTGCCCGCACGCCCAGCCACCATCTAAGTCCACTGAGGAGGCTGGGCACTCGGTTGCCCCACAGCAGCCCAAGCAGGCAACCGACCAATAAGCTAAAATTCCTGTGACACGCCTGAATTTCAGGGTATCACAGGAATTTTTCTTCTTAGATGAATTTGCGGAGCACGCGGTTCAGCTCCTTCATGTCGATCGGCTTGCCAATGTGGTCGTTCATGCCAGCGTCGAGGCAGGCTTTCCTGTCCTCGGCGAAAGCGTTTGCGGTCATCGCTATGATCGGCACAGACTTTGCGTCCGCCTTGGTAAGCGACCTGATTGTCCGCGTCGCCTCGAGCCCATCCATGACAGGCATCATCACATCCATGAAGATGAAGTCAAATGTATACGGTGCCTCCTTCTGGAAGATTTCAACGGCTTCCTTGCCGTTCTCTGCGCCAGTGATTTCAAGCCCCATGCTCTTGAGAATGGATGTCGCAATCTCCATATTGATTTCGTTGTCCTCTACTACAAGTGCCTTGCGACCCGTGAGGATTAGCTCCTCATCCTCATTCTCCTTTTCCTTTGACCTATCAGGATCCTGATCTATCGTGAAAGTCAGCACCACCCTAATCTTGGTGCCGACATTTTCTTCGCTAGTAAGCTCGACCGTGCCGCCCATCTTGTCGACGATTTTCTTGACGATTGAAAGTCCCAGTCCCGAACCCGAGAATGTCGTCGTCGATTCTTTGCCCTCGCGGGTGTACGGCTCGAATGCGTGGGACTGAAACTCTTCGCTCATGCCAAGTCCAGAGTCCTCGCAGATGAACTCGTAGGTTGCAATCTCACCATCGCTTTTCAGCTCGTTGCAGGCAATCCTAAGGTAACCGCCCGAGCGATTGTATTTGATAGCGTTCGAGGCGATGTTCATCAAAATCCTGTTCACATGCACGGGGCTTCCAATCAGGTGTCTGTGCTTAATCGAAGAGTCCTCCACCCCTCCGCGTAGGATAATGCTGTTTTGACTCGCATTGGTCGATATGATTGGGATGGTGTTGAGCAAAATCTGCACGAGGTCGAATGGCCTATGCTCCAGCTCAATCTCACCCGATTCCATCTTGCCGATATCCAAAACGTTATTGATTATGTTCAATAGATACTCCGTCGAGCGGTTGATTTTCTCCATGTACTCGTGGTATTTCTCCACATCGCCCTCATGTTCATCCATCATCCTGAGCATTCCGATTATGCCGTTGAGCGGTGTGCGAATATCGTGACTCATGCGTCGCAGGAAATTCGTCTTGGAAACATTTGCTCGCTCCGCCTCGTCGAGGGCTTCTTTCATCTGCTCGAGATAGCGTATTTCAGTTTCTTTCTCGCGAGTGATATCTCTGGCAAGGTAAATCACCTTCTTGAGGCGTCCGCTCTCATCCTTCTGCAGTGGCATGAAACGAGTAACGTACCACCCATTACTGCTATCCTTAAATTCCAATGCGATAGTCGGATTCTTTGCGAGCCTATCCACTATCGTGCTGAGGTCGAGGAAATCTCTCATTTCGTCAGTCATATCCTGATGTACGAGATTTTTCAAAATTCCTCCCATAGCATCATCCATGTTTCCGCCATCTCCGAGATATTTTCTTGCGAGTGACGTTGACTTGATTACTTCGTACTCATGCGAGTCGACATCCTCTACGAGCACCGTCGTATATAGCGCCGCAATCGTATTGATGATATCAAGATGCTTGGAGGCATCCGAAAGTGCGAGTTCCTTCTCCATCTCCTCGTCGATGCATCTGGAAAGGGAGATGCCCTTGATTTCCTCATCCGTGTAAACAGTGCAGATTACCTTGGTATCCATGTAGTGAACCTTGCCGTCGTCGCCGTCCTGCGGGTGCCTAAGGACAATCTGCCTCTCTCCGCGCTGGAATGCATCTATCGTAGCCTGCCTATTAAAAACATCCCAGAACTTCTGCGAAATCTCTGAGTCTGGAATCGTAGAGGCTCCGACACGAATCAGCTCATCGATATTGCCCGACTCAGCCGCCGTCTTATTGATAAATTTATCGTACTCTATCATGTGGTACGAGTCGTTCTTGTAGTCAATGCTAATCGCAAGCGGATATACCATGCCCATCGTCGTAGCAAATTCGCGAATCTTGGCATTCATCTGGCGCTCTTCCTCGAGCTGCGTCACGAGGTTCTCAAGCTTTTGGTTCTGCGCTTGAGCTTGCGCTTGCTCTCTTTCGGTATTGTTGTTTACATCTACTGTCATTAAAATTTCCTCCGCCTGCGCCGTCTAAATTTATTTCTACGCATCCATGGTAATTATACCTTATCAAGGCCGCTCCTGGCAAGGGGTTTCGCGCAAATATTTCAACTAATTAAAATGCGAAACCGCCAGAAGATGGCGTCTGGCAGAAGGCAGGGCACTTTGCAGATGCCTGCGGATGTTAGCTGCTCTCGGTGGGTGCTTTCCCGCAGGAGCGCTAAGAACTTCCCACGATAGGTGCGGCTGAACAGCTAGGCGCGGAGACACCGGTCAATGGATCACGTTTGTCTC
>CAVEOR010000134.1:0-3486 GCA_963617285.1 Anaerovoracaceae bacterium
TAAAGGCGCTGAACACGATTAGATTTATTAGATATATTGCGGGGCTTTCGAGCGACGTGTACCTCTATGATCCGTACACGGAGTTTGCGCAGTCGGCGGCGCTCATCAACTACGTGAACGGCAAGGCTTCCCACAATCCGAGTATTCCGAGCGGCATGGGTACGGCTCTCGCGGCGCTTGGTGTGCAGGGCTCGGCTGATTCCAACATTGACAGGACTTCGTGGAAAAATAACAGCCTCAAGTCTTCGATTATATATGCGTGGATGTACGACAGCGATTCGTCGAACATCAAGACGCTCGGCCACAGGCGCTGGATTCTGAATCCGTCGCTCGTGATGACTGGCTTCGGGCAGGTAACGGGTAGCAAGGGCACGTGCAACACGATGTACATCAGAAACGGCGTGCGCAACGACCTGGATACGGGCGCGGTTTGCTGGCCGACGAAGAACACGCCAACCTCGCTGTTCGCAAGCGATTCGGCTTGGAGCGTTTCCGTCGGCGAGGAAGTGAATGCCTCGACTGCGGTAGTTTCCGTTCTGAGAATGAGCGACTACAAGACTTGGGTTTTCAGTTCGGTCTCGGCGAAGGGCGATTTCTACGTGAATAACCAGAGCTACGGGCAAGAGGGCTGCATAATCTTCCGCCCAGAGGGCCTCGGCGAAATCAAGGCTGGCGACCGTTTTTCGGTTTACGTTTCATATAACAAGAAGAGCATAAGCTACGAGGTCAGCTTCTTTGACCTGGAGCATTACTATTCGCCTGAGGCTACGTCGATTACGAGTCTATCGATTGGACCGACGGACCAGCCGTCAATCGAGTGGTCTGAGGTGAAGAACGCTGACACGTACGACGTTTATCGCAAGCCAGCGGGCGGCTCGTGGAAGCTGATATCAGAGGACCTCGACGAACCGTATTTCGATGACGCATATGCTTCGGCGGGCATCAAGTATTATTACAGGGTGGTGGCCAAGCGGACGGTCGGCGGCATAGAGTACGAATCCGAACCATCGAAATCAAAATATATCGCAACGCCGCTCGGTAAGCCGTCGATTACCAAATATCAAGCGTATTCGGCTGGCAAGAACAAGCTTGCGTGGAAGAAGGTTAGCAAGGCGACGGGTTACAAGGTTTACCGCAGGGTTTACGGCAAGAGCAGCTGGAGCCTGATTGCGACGACCAAGGCGGCGAGCTACACGGATAAGAAAGCGAGCCGCGGGGTCAAGTACGAATACCGCGTGCGCGCATACAGAACCAACTACAAGAACACGGTTTACAGCAGCTACTCCGCAAAGCGCGCAATCAGAACCAGGTACTAGGCAGGGCGCACATGCGGGGCGCACATGCTGACCAAACAAATTTGAAAACGCAAAAATGCAAGCCCGATTTTGGACTTGCATTTGTTGTTTATTCGTATTGGATTGGTGTGCCCGCGGGCTACTCGGTGATCGCTGCGATGAACTCGCTTGCGGCGGAGGTTCCGATGTGGAACGTGAATGCTTTGCCGCTTGCCATCTTCACATACAGGTAACCGTTGTCGCTAACGCCGAAGTCGATGGAGCCGCATGTCGGGTTCGATTTCGACTTGAACGTTACGTGCGTATCAGCATTCGTGTAAGATGAATGTGATGCTAACTTCGCTGATGTGTTCGAGAGAATGTATTTGTCTACGTAATCTTTGATGTTCGATACGGAGAACTTGTGGTAGCTCGAGTATCCGATGTTATCGCCCTTGCAGTAAACGCTCTTGGAATAAGATGTGTTTGCGTCAAGTCCAGCGTCGGAAACGAAATCGCCGAGCGTGCTTGCCGAATACTTCTCATTGGTATAGATGAGAGTGCCACCGAATCCGTCTACATCGACTGCCACCATCAAATCAGTGGAAACATTTTCAATCTTCTTGACATGAGCATCTACAACCGCCTCGTTCGTGGTCGAAGTCTCAGGAATCTCAAGCGAAATCGTCTTAATCTCGGACGTCGTAACCGGGGCTGCCGACGAACTCTCGACTACGTAATTCGAACCGGAGATTGTAAGGTGCGAAACGCTTTCCTCTGCGAGAATCTCTCTGTTGAACGTAGCCTCGCCGCTGCCGGTCTTATCAACCGTTGTGTTCGAATTGTTGCCAGGGGATGGGGCTGTTGAACCGCCGTCATCTCTGGAGTTGTTATTTTTATCTGTTGTTCCAGAATTGTTCTTCGAATCGGACTTGCTGTCTGTCGCGGCATCCGTTTTGTCTTTGGAATCAGACTCTGTCACTGCGGAATCTTTGCTATCCTTGCCATCTTTGCTGTCCGTAGCGTCCGCGCCGTCTTTGCTGTCCTTGTCGTCTGTGACAGCGTCGCCCTTATCCGTTGCGTCTGCTGCTGTATCACCGCCGTCCGCCGGGTCAGTAACTACGCCGTCTGGAACGATTTTGTCGATGAGATTGTCGACGTCGGACGGACTGCCTGTGCCCATGATGGCAACTGCGGAAGTGAGCATGATCACGCAAGCTGCGGCAACTGAAGCGATGCCGACGAGCGACTTGCGGCTGAGCGGCTTGCGTCCCGCCGACCTGCTGACCGACTTAGCGGCGGTCTCGACTGCAGACGTCGGAATGGAAACCGGCTCGAATATAACTGTGTTATCTGCAAACTCAGGGGAAGTCTCGCATGCGGCTATCTTGGCAAGCAAAGAGTTGACAACGTCATCAGACGGCGTCATCTGCTCTCTCATGCTATAGATAACGTCGCTCGGCGCGAAATCATCCATATTCAGTTCGCGAAAAATATCGCTACCCATGATATCCTTCCTCCTGTAGTTTAGTCTTCATCATTTCGCGGCCCCTCATAAGCTGGACCTTGACGGTGCCTGGCTTCATGTTGAGCGCTTGGCTAATCGAATCTATCGACATGTCCGCAAAATAAAATAGTTGGAGAACCGTTCGGTATTTCTCCGGAAGTTCCTGCAACGCCAGGTAGACGCCATTCTCTTCCTTGGTACGAAATTGAAATGAGCCTTCATTCATCTCGTTCTGATCCATCGGCACCACGCGCTTATGGTAGGTGCTCTGCACGACTCGCAGCGAGCAATTGATGGTCGTTCGGATAAGCCAAGCCTTCCGATGCTCCTCGTCGTTGAACTGAGGATGCGACTTATAATAGATGAGGAAAACTTCCTGGAAGATGTCGTCCGCATCCGCTCGGTTGCTAGTATACGACAATGCGACGCCGTAAACCGTGCTCTTATAACGCTGAATTAAGGTCTCAATACTTTCGTCCTGAACAAAAGTATCACTCATCCGTTGAGCTCTCCTTTCATCAATAAATCAATATAGCCGCGCAAAAGGTTACAAATTTCTTAATTTTTACGGACTGGAAAAATTTCACAGCCGCTAAATGTTCGCTAAGAAAAAATTCGCCGCGGAATTCCTACCTTAGCAGTAACCTTCGCTGCAACCATTTAAGTATAGCAGAATGTGTGCAAAAATACAAGGCATTGATTGCA
>CAVEOR010000135.1:0-3457 GCA_963617285.1 Anaerovoracaceae bacterium
ACAAGTTCACATACGAGGACGGCCAGTACCAGCTCAACTATAAAGATGTAAGCAAACAGGATGTTCTTGACATCCTCGAAGACATAAACAACCAGTACCTCGTTACGGAGTACATCAACATGTGCGACGAGCTCAAGGCGGTTTACGACGGCGCGGTTAACACGGTCAGAATGCTCGTGTTCAAGCGTGACGGAATCGAGCCGCAGGTTTGCAATGCTTACGTAAGATTCGGTAGCAAGGCAACTGGCGCTGTTGACAACGTAGGTGCCGGAGGAATGACTGCGACGATAGATGTTGCAACTGGTCATTTCCACGACGCAAAGATCGTTATAAACAACTCGATTGAGGACTGCCCGGTTCATCCGGACACAGGCGTTCCGATCGATGGATACCTTCCGCATTGGGACGAGGTAAAGAAGCAGGTCATGGACGTTACGCGTTCAATCAAGCAGCTTGAGTTCTTCGGCGTTGACCTTGCGGTTACCAACGACGGCATCAAGTTCCCAGAAATCAACAGATTCCCGGATTATCCTGCAGTAGAAAAGTATGCGGCACCGACCAGAGAGTACCTGCTGTACAAGCTCGCTGGCAAGAAGCGTTACTATGGCTACGATGTCAAGAGGAACAGAACCCTCGTGCATTTGCCAAAGCGTGATTAGCGAGCCGAGGCAAGGCTTGCAAGGTGGCTCGATATGCTAAATGCGGCGAGTTGCTAGAAGCTGTAAAATTCGCATTTATTTAATAGGAGAAATTCTTGAATACACTACGAGAAATTTTACAAGATCATATTACATACCACAACCAGCTCTTCAAGCTCGCGAAGGCTGACCTGAAGAAGACATACAGCGGCGCGGTTTTGGGTGCATCTTGGGCACTCATTAGGCCTGCGATACTCATCTTCGTATTCTGGTTTGCGTTCACGCTGGGTCTGCGAAAAGGCGGCGATGTAGACGGCTATCCGTTCTTCCTTTGGCTGATTGCGGGCATGATTCCGTGGTTTTATATGAGGGACATGATAACGGGCGGCGCGAACTCGATTCGTCGCTACAAGTACCTCGTCACGAAGATCAAATTCCCGATTTCGACCATTCCGACCTTCATAAGCATGGCGAACATGGTTACGCACATCGGCCTGATGGTGATTTTGGTTTTGATTTACATGCTGTTTGGGTACATGCCGACGATATATTACCTCCAGCTGCCGATTTACATGCTGATGATGTTCCTGTTCTTTACGGTATGGGGGCTGTTCGCTGGGCTACTTTCTGCGATAAGCAAGGACTTCCTGAACCTAGTAAAGTCGCTGGTGCAGGCACTGTTTTGGCTGTCGGGCATTTTGTACGACGCGTCATCGATTAGCTATGTGTGGATTAGAGATATTTTGCTCTTCAATCCGGTTACGCTCATCGTCAATGGATATAGAAACGTGTTCATCAAGCATGTGTGGTTCTGGGAAAACCCAGGCGAGCTAGTAAACTTCGCAATCGTGTTTATCGTGATGCTGGTGCTCGCGCTTTGGGCGTACAAGAAGCTCATCAAGGACATTCCGGACGTGCTGTAGGAGAAAAGTTATGGATAAAGTTGTCATAGAGTTTAAGAACGTCAGCAAAGTTTACAAACTCTTCAAAAGTGACAAGCAGCGATTCAAAGCTGTTTTTAACAAAAATACTAAATATAAGAAGAAAATCGCGACGAATGACGTCTCGTTTCAGATAAAAAAAGGCGAGGCTGTGGCTTTGTTCGGAAAGAACGGCGCGGGCAAGTCGACCATCCTCAAGATGATCACTGGCGTAACCTATCCGACATCGGGCGAAATCATAGTCGACGGCAGAGTCAGCGCACTTCTGGAGCTGACGGCGGGATTTGACCCAGAGTTTACGGGCAGAGAAAACATTTACTTCCGTGGGCAGCTCATGGGGCTCGAAACCGCAGAAATCAGGGAACTCGAGGACGACATCATTGACTTTGCGGACCTCGGGGACTACATCGACCAGCCGACTCGTACATATTCGAGCGGCATGAAGGCAAGACTTGGATTTGCTATTAACTCCAGCATCAAGCCGGAGATTTTGATAGTTGACGAGGCACTCAGCGTTGGAGACAGCGAGTTTAAGAAAAAGTGTCTTGACAGAATTAAAAAAATCGTAAATGAAGAAGACGTTACTTTTTTGTTCGTCACTCACTCCACAGGTGCGGCGAAGCAGTTTTGCAAGCGTGGGCTCGTGCTCAGGCAAGGCAAGCTTTTGCTGGATACGGGGATAGACGAGGCTATTGAATTTTACAAGAAGACCCTGGAGGAGGACGAAGCAAAGGCCAAGAAGAAAGGCAAGGGTATATTTGAAAATGAGTAGAGGAAAACACGATAAGCAGATGTTTACTGCGGGCGAATATGGAGGAGGGACTGGCGGAAACGGCGCTTATGGCAAGAAAGAAAAGAAAAGCCTGATGCAGAAAATCAAGGATATGAAGACCTGGAAAAAGGTTCTCATTCTGGTTGTGCTGGTGCTTCTTTTGGCGGCACTCATCGTTGGAATGGTCGTTTACAGCTACATGGGGAGCTTGGTAGACGAGATGCATGAGGCAACGCCAGAGGATTACGACCTTTCGCTAGTGGATGTTGACGGCTACATCAATATTTTGCTTTTGGGCGTGGACAGCCGCGATATGGACAATATCAAGGGTACCCGAAGCGACATGATTATGATTGCTTCGATTAATAAGGATACATATGATGTCAAGCTGACATCGGTATTCCGTGACACATACCTCAAACTGGGCGACACATCGACATACGACAAGATTACGCATGCCTGCGTTTACGGCGGGCCTGAGATGACCATGAAATCGCTGAACCAAGCGATGGACATCAACCTCAGCAATTACATAGTTGTTAATTTCAAGACTGTAGCCGATGTTGTTGACGCGGTTGGCGGAATCACGGTGGATGTGCAGGACTACGAAATTTATCAGCTGAACAAGTACACGAAACAGACCGCAAATAACATCGGTCGCGAGAATTATAACTTGGTAACATCCGCTGGAACGCAGACGCTGGAAGGCGTTCAGGCTGTGTCCTACGGCAGAATTCGTAAGGGCGTTGGCGATGACTTTAAGCGTACCGAGAGAATGAGAATCGTCGTAATGAAGGTCCTCGAAAAAGTAAAGACCATGAGTTTCTCCGAAATCAAGGAGATTATCGATATGGCAGTGCCACAGGTTCAGACGAACCTTGATATGAATAATATCCTCGCACTCGGAATCAGGCTTCCGAAATACTCGATTAGCTCGGGCGCAGGCTGGCCTTACAAGTATTCGACGGGCTCCATCAACGGCGTCTCGTATGTATTCACAGGTGGAAGCCTCGCGCAGAATACGACGGAGTTCCATCAAGAGGTATTCGGACAGACGGATTACACGCCTTCTGCGACCGTGACGGCTATCAGCAACGAGATAAATG
>CAVEOR010000136.1:0-3412 GCA_963617285.1 Anaerovoracaceae bacterium
CTTGAGAATGTAATTGTCCCGTCCGCTATCGTCCTATCGTAATGCCGAAAGAACAGCGCCTTAAATGTCAAATCTCCCATGCAGCCTACTCCTCATCGCCTATGCGTTTTAAGCAGCAATTCTCCGCGAGTGCAGTGCCTATCGCCGTGCCGTACTCGCCATCCTCTGGCACGATGAAGTTTAGGTCTGGGAACATCGTCTTAATCATCTTGCAAACGCACTCGCACTCTGGGAAGTTCGTCAGCGCACCGATCAAAACAAAGTCCTTCATGTTCGTGCCCTGTGCAATCAGAGCCGCCGTCTGGCAGATGGACTCGATTACCATGTGTACGATGCCAGCCGCTTTGTCTTCGCACGTCGCACGTGAAGAAGCCTTGCCGAAGTTGGAGGCCGTAACCTCGAGGTTCAGCCCTGGCAACGGTTTTGGTGAGATATCCCCTACGCGAAGGTCGATGTGCCCAACCCTGCCGCTAGTCGCAAGTTCCTGAATTTTCTCGATATCGTCGGTATTCAGCATGAGCTTGGAGAGTCCGATAATCGTGCCTCCGCCGATTCCGATTCCGCCAAGATGTGCTGGCACGCCGTCCTTAACGCCGACGAACGAAGTTCCGGTTCCCATGCTCACAACCATGAACTCGTCCTTGCCATGCGCGAAGTATCCGCCACCTACGCCGTTCGCCGTGAACTCGTCAACGCGGTACGTCGGCAGCCCGTAAATCGGCTGCTCAACCGCAATGCAACCAACGCCTGTGAGATTTACCTGCTGTATATCATCTAAATTAAGCTCGTTATCATATAAAAATTTCCCGAATGCACCGAAGAGCGATGCTATGGCATTACTCGCCGAAATTTGAACTGGCTTAAGCATCTTGCCTTGGTCGAAACCTGCGATCTTCGTCGTGCTTCCACCTATGTCAATTCCAACTACTATTCCCATCGTCTTTCTTTCCTTTACCTATCAAATCGTATTCCCGAAATCTCGGGGTTTTGGGCTAATTTCCGCTACGCTATATATTACCCATATAGTCATGCGTTCAAAACATTGTTAATTGTATCACAGCAATCCCATCTTGTCCACCTTTTTCGCAAATTATTTACTTTTATCATTGATTTTCACGGTATACCATGATAAAATTTGGGTATAAGTTTCTTAGCAGTATGTAAACATTCGTAAATTTTTATTTGTATTAGTAATTAGTTATTCGTTAGTTTTCGTTTGGAGGTCAAATATGATTACCTGGTCTCTTTCGGGAGAATATTTTGCGATTATAATTTTGGTTGTAATTGCCCTGTTCTACGCCGACGTAAAGCCGATCCGCGGTCAGATGAAGCGGTATGTGCTTTACTGGTGCAACTTGGGTTTCTGCGCCGCGTCGATTTTCTTAAACATCTTCAGCGTGCACATCATGGAGCATGTTCACGACCACTCCATCACGCTGGCTCATGTGGTCAACACCGCATACTTTCTCGTTTCGTGGCTTATGGTTATGTGCCTTTGCTACTACATGTTCACCAGAATTCTTGAGTTCGTCTACACTGGGAATTGTATGCATCGCGTCAATGTGTTGCATACATTCCTAATCATTTTCTCGGTGGTTTTGCTTGCGATTAACCTACACAGCGGTGTGATTTACTACTTTGATGACGAAGAAAATTACGTGCGAGGTCCTCTGAACTGGCTCTGTTACGGCGTTCCGTTCATTGAAATTTTCATGCTGATTATCTGTTATGCGAAGAACCGCAAGAATGTCAGCGATGCTACAGAGAAAGTCCTCTCCGTTTCCATTCCGATTGCGCTCATTTTGATGCTTTATGAATTCATTTTCCCGAACGCAGAGATGAATGGAACGATTTTCGCGACTGTTAATCTCATTATTTTCATAAATTACGGCGGCGGTCACAGGGAGATGGATAGCCTTACGGGGCTCGAGAATCGTCGGTATTTCATGACAGAGACAGCATTTTTGATGGGGAGCAAGAAGAGATTTCAGATGATTTTCGTCAAGTTGCATTCGCTTCCTGAGTTTGGCAGTATCTACGGCACTGCTGGCAGCGACGTTTTGCTGATGAGAATCGGCGAGGCTCTGGAGAAAATCGACGAGCAGAACGGCAAGGTTTTCCGTTACGGCAGCAGCGGATTTGCTATGCTCTACATGGATTCCGACCCTGTCAGCTACCAGAAAAGGCTTGCAAACACTTCGCTTAGCATGCGCCACCTCTTCAAATCCTATGCTGATATCGGGTATATCTCCTACTCGGTGATTGAACTATATTACACTGGTCAAAACTGGACTATAGACGATGTCCACAACTATATAAATGATGCGTCGCAGAATTGCGCGACTCACCAGATTTCGGTTATGCCTTTCGACGAGGATCTCATTCGTCAGAGGCAACGCAAGGACGAGGTTTATCGCCTGCTCAGCACAGCTCTGGATGAGAAGCGCTTCCAGGTTTGGTACCAGCCGGTTTACTACCTCGGCACTGGGCGGTTCAGCTCGGCGGAGGCGCTCATCCGCATGTATGACAACGACGGGAATTTGGTATTTCCTACCGAGTTCATACCTATCGCAGAGGAGACTGGTATCCTGGATGACATGACTCTTTTCGTTATCGAAAACTGTTGCAGGCTCCTGAAAAGCGGCATGCTTCCGCAGCTCGAGGCGATATCCGTCAACTTCACGGTCCGCCAAATCGTAAATGAGGAATTCAAGAGACGCGTCAGTCTCATCATGAAGAGATATGAGGTTAAGCCTGAGCAAATTAGAATTGAGCTCACCGAGAGCGACGCAGGAAAGTGCGACGACGATATCATCGCCTCCATGTATGAATTGAAGGAAAAAGGTTATGCGTTCATGCTGGACGACTTCGGAACTGGCTATTCCAATGTTTCCAGGCTTGTCAACCTGCCGCTTGATTTCGTGAAACTCGACCGCAGCATCGTGCTCCTGTCTGAACAGAATAGCGAACAGTTCGACCTAGTTAAGTTCCACCTCGTTCCGCTCTTCATCAAGTTAGGTTCGAAGATCATCGCTGAGGGCGTTGAAACAAAAGAAGTCTCCGACAAAATGGCGACATGCGGCATCGACTGCATCCAAGGTTACTACTACGCAAAACCGATGCCCGAGCACAAGCTCATCGCCTGGTACGACGAGCACTGCTAGGAACTAGTACTCTATAGAATTGAATATTAGACGTTAAATGAATGCTCAGTACAATTTATATGTGTTTGCGTATAAATCGCACTGAGCGTTTTCGATTTTATTTTGTAATTTTGTCAGTTATTGCAGCTGCATCTTAGCGCCGATGGCGTCTTGGGCGATTTGTGAGAGGCTTAGCTTATTTTTCTCGATATAAGTGTTCATGTATGCTGGAATAGTAAGGTTTTTGCGAACTGACGCCTTGCCGTACT
>CAVEOR010000137.1:0-3384 GCA_963617285.1 Anaerovoracaceae bacterium
TTATCGAGGCAATTAGACACAAGGAAGTCGAGTACGATTTCGTGGAAATCATGTCCTGCCCAGGCGGATGCGTCGGCGGTGGCGGACAGCCGTTCAAGGAAGGACAGGAACTCGCCCACGAGCGTTCGCTGAAACTCTACGGCCTCGACAAAATCGCAGACATCCGTTTCTCTCACGAGAACAAGGCAGTGCAGCTGACATACGAGGAATTCCTCGGCAAGCCGCTTTCCGAGCGTGCCCATAAGCTCCTGCACACCGATCTCGAAGGCTGGGATATGCAAATCAAGCGATAGAAGCCGCATACAAGGTGACTTGAAAAAGAAAAATTTTTTCAATTCATTTAACAGCTTCGGCTGGTTGCCCTGCTTCCTTTCTGAGTTATCATCCGCTGGGAAATTCCTGCTTGAATTGCGGCGGAAATGGGGTATAATATTCTGTAGCAGATTGATGGAGGTGCACTTTAGATGAATAGCAAATCAGATGTAAGAAAGGTTATCGGCGTTGTTTCTGGCAAGGGCGGAGTTGGCAAGTCATCCGTTACTTCGATGCTGGCGGCGGCAACGCAGAAAATGGGATACAAGGTCGCGGTGCTCGACGCGGACATCACTGGTCCGTCGATTCCGCAGGCATTTGGCCTGAAGGACAAGGCTCAGGGCACTGATAAGGAAATTTTCCCAGTTACAACCGAGAGCGGAATCAAGGCGATTTCGGTTAACTCTTTGCTGGAGGACGTAACGGATCCAGTCGTTTGGAGAGGTCCAGTTCTCTCTGGCGTAATCAACCAGTTCTGGAACGACGTTGTTTGGGGCGATATCGACGTGATGTATGTTGATATGCCGCCGGGAACTGGAGACGTTGCGCTGACGGTGTTCCAGTCACTTCCGCTCGACGGAATCGTAATCGTAACTAGCCCGCAGGAGCTCGTTTCCATGATCGTCGAGAAGGCGGTTAAGATGGCTCGGCTCATGAACGTTCCTGTTATCGGAATCGTTGAGAACATGTCCTACTTCACTTGCCCAGATTGCGGCAAGAACCACAAGATTTTCGGGGACGGACATGTGAGCGAGGTCGCTGCTAAGTACGAGATCGGAACGATTTCTGAGATTCCGATTAACCAGGAAATCGCGGCGGCTTGCGACAAGGGCAAGATCGAAGACCTCGCGGGCGATTGGCTCGACAACATGATTGCCGCATGCCTTGCAGCAAACAATCCGAACAAGCACGACGGAATGCCTAAGCCAGACGAGAACTGCACGCATGACTGCAGCAGCTGCGGGGTTGATGGCTGTGGGAGCAGACAGTAGGACTGGGCGCGAGCGCGCTGAGTTGGCCAAGGGCGAGCGCCCAGGCAGCTAAGGTGCGCACACAGGCTGGCCGCACGCTAAAGCTGCTGATACAGGGCTGACGGACACAGTTCAGGCTCCACGTAACTCAGGAGCGGCCAGGCTCACAGGGCACGCGCTCTCGCACCAGAAATGCGAAAAAAAGCATAGGGGCGCGACATAGAAAATTCACGAAAAGCACACACATTGTGTGCTTTTTTCATTTAAGATATGGTTAATGAAAAGTCTGGCTGAGAGAAATTCTGTCGCGAAGAATTTTTTTTCGGATAGAGAAGTTTTGCTGGATAGAAAAATTTTGTTGGAAATGGGAAGGCGTGAAATGTTCGGCTACGTACTTGTAAACAAACCTGAACTTAAGATTAAGGATTTTGATGCGTACAGAGGTTGGTATTGCGGGCTTTGTCGTACCTTGCAGAAGAGGCACGGGCTCGCGGGCAGGATGACGCTGAATTATGACATGACTTTCCTCATTATGATTTTGGCGGATTTGTATGATGAGGAGCATGAGACGGCTTGCAAGAGGTGTATCGTGCATCCGCTGGAGAGGCATTGCTCGACGTGCACGAGTGTGACGGATTACTGCGCGGACATGTGCGTTTTGCTGTCGTATTACAAGTGCATGGATGACTGGAAGGACGAGCGGAAGCTGAAGTCGAGGCTGGCGGCGGCTTTGCTGTCACGGCATGCGAAGAAAGTTGCGCTGCAATATCCCGAGAAGGCTGATTTTATCGAGAAAAAAATGAACATGCTCGACATCGTTGAGAATGCGAAGAATTTGCCGATCGATAAAGTCGCGAAGGTTTTCGGGGAGATTCTGGCGAAGGTTTTCGTTTACAAGGACGATTTCTGGAAGGATGATTTGTACAGACTCGGGTTTTATCTCGGGAAGTTCATATATTTGCTCGACGCGTATGAGGATGTCGAGAAGGACGTGAAGTCGGGTGATTACAACCCGTTCAAGGAATTGCGTGAGGCGCCGAATTTCGATGAACAGGTGCTGAATTTGCTTTTGCTGATGATCGGCGAGGCGACGGATGCGTTCGAGCGACTGCCGCTGGTGGAGAATGTCGAGATTTTGCGGAACATTCTTTACTCGGGCGTTTGGGTGCGCTACGGGAAGGCGAAGTCGGACAGGGTGAAAGCAGGGAATGCGAGTGAAAGTGCGGAGGCGAACGTGAGCAGGGATGCGAGTGCAGAGCCGGATGTGATTGAGGAGAAATAGAGAATGGATCCGTATAAAATTCTGGGCGTTTCCTATGACGCCACCGAGGATGAGATAAAAAAAGCATATAGGCAGCTCAGCCGCAAGTACCATCCGGACGCGAATGTCGGCAAGCCGAACCAGAAGGAGCTCGAGGAAAAGTTCAAGGAGGTTCAGCAGGCGTACAGCGCGATTATGGACCAGAGGCAGGGCAAAGCGCAGGCGCAGCAGGGCTATGGCGGCTATGGTTATGGCGGTGGCACTGGTGCGGGTGCTAGTGGCGGTGCTGGTTCTGCTGGCGACTTCTGGGGCTTCGGCGGATTCGGAGACTTCTGGGGGTTCGGTGGCTCGCAGGGGTTCGGCGGGTCGCAAGGATTCGGCGGTTCGCAGGGCGCGGGCGGCTACGGCTCTGGCTCTGGTGCTGGTGCGTATGGAGCTGAGAGCCAGGATGAGCAGTACATGAGATCCGCGCTGAACTACATTCAGAACGGCTATTACCGCGAGGGGCTCAATGTGCTCGAGCAGGTGCAGGATAGGCGCGGTGAGTGGTATTACTACAGTGCGGTTGCTAATTATAAGGTAGGGAACAACGCGATTGCGCTCGAGCATGCGAAGATTGCTTGCGAGTTCGAGCCGGATAACATGTACTATAGGCAGCTTTTGAATCGCCTGACTGGCGGCGAGAGCAGGTACCAGCAGAGGAGCGCTCGCTACGGCGGCAACCCGTCTATGCAGGGCACGAACTACTGCTCGCAGGTGTGCACTACATTGCTCTGCATGAGCCTGTGCTGTGGCGGCGGCGGCCGCTACGTGGGTCTGCCGTTGATCTGCTGCCTGTAA
>CAVEOR010000138.1:0-3335 GCA_963617285.1 Anaerovoracaceae bacterium
GGGCAGCATTTTGTTTAAGGGCGAGGAACTCGTAAACAAGACAAACGATGAGATGCGAGACGTTAGAGGCGCGCACATCTCCATGATTTTCCAAGATCCGATGACATCGCTGAATCCAATTATCACTGTAGGAAATCAAATAAAAGAGTCACTCGAAAATCACCCAGATGGCTTCGATAGTAAAGAAGCGATGGACGCACGAGTAGACGAAATCCTGGAGCTCGTTGGAATTCCAGCAAAGCGTAAGAAGGAATTCCCGCACCAGTTCTCTGGCGGAATGAAGCAGAGGGTAGTAATTGCAATCGCCCTTGCCAGCAGACCGGAGCTCCTCATCGCAGACGAGCCGACTACGGCGCTGGACGTAACGATTCAGGCGCAGGTATTGGCACTCATGAACGACCTCAAGGAAAAGCTCGGCACTGCAACGATTTTGATAACGCATGACCTTGGAATTGTCGCTGAGACTTGTGACAAGGTTGCTATAATGTACGCGGGCGAAATCGTTGAAAAGGGAACGCTGGAAGACATCTTCGAGGGAGATAAGCATCATCCATATACGGAAGGGCTATTCGGTTCGATTCCGAATATCTATAAGAGGACGAAGAGGCTCAGTCCGATTGAGGGACTGATGCCAGACCCAGCAGATTTGCCAAGCGGTTGCAAGTTCCATACGAGATGCAAGAAGTGCATGGAAATCTGCAAGACTCAGGTGCCGCCAATTTATCAGAACGGTGAGCACGAAATTGCATGTCATCTGTTTGGAAAGGAGGACTAAGAGTGGAACCATTAATCAAAATAGAAAACCTGAAGAAGCATTTCAAGGTAAAAGAAGGCTTCCTGCACGCAGTAGATGGGATAAACCTGGAGATTAACCCAGGCGAAACGCTCGGCATCGTAGGAGAGTCGGGCTGCGGCAAATCCACTCTGGGTAGACTGACGCTTAGGCTGATCGAGCCGACGGAAGGCCATGTATATTTCGAGGGCAAGGATATCATGACATATAACAAGCGGGAAATGGCGAAAATGCGTAGGGAAATGCAGTTCATTTTCCAAGACCCTTATTCGAGCCTCAATCCAAGAATGTCAGTATATGATATCATCGCAGAGCCGCTCATTCGCAACCATGTTTGCAGTAACAAGAAAGAAATGACCGCCAAGATTCACGAGCTGATGGATCGCGTAGGAATGGCAGAGAGATTCATAAACGCATATCCACACGAGATGGATGGCGGCAGACGTCAGAGAGTCGGCGTTGCGAGAGCATTGGCATTAGACCCGAAGTTTATCGTATGCGACGAGCCAGTATCCGCACTGGACGTATCCATTCAGGCCCAGATACTCAACCTGCTCATGGATTTGCAGGATGAGATGGGAATTGCCTACATGTTTATCACGCATGACTTATCCGTAGTTAGACACATATCAGACGAAATCGCTGTTATGTACCTCGGACAGTGTGTAGAACGTGCGAAGGTAGAAGAGTTGTTCGAAAACCCAATGCACCCTTACACGAAGGCTTTGCTGGCAGCAATCCCAGTGCCAGAAATTCGCAAGCGCGAGCAAAGACAGGTTATCCGCGGTGAGGTTTCCAATCCAATCAACCCTGCTCCAGGATGCCGCTTCGCTGCGAGATGCGATTATTGTACGGAAGGCTGCAAGGGCGCTGACATTCCATTAGTTGATCAAGGCAACGGACATTTCGTTGCATGCAGATTATATCAAAAATAAAATTTGCTATGGCAATCGTAGCGATAGCAAGGCTAGCTAAAACAAAATTAGACGAGAAAGGAAAATGAGATGAAAAAGTTTATAAGCATTTTATTGGTTGTGATGATGGTATTCACATTCGCAGCCTGCGGTGGCGGCTCAAGTAGCGCAGAGAAAGAAGACCCTGCTGAGAGAGAAATGGTAGCTGCAATGGACCAGGCTTCAACGGTTCTGGATATGCACGGAACGAACGCACTTGCGGATTACCTTGGCATTTTTCAAATTTACGACACGCTCTTAATTAAGAACGCACAGAACGAAATCGAAGGCTCGCTTGCAGATTCTTGGACTGTTTCTGACGATGGCAAGACGTACACGTTTAAGCTAAAAGAAGGCGTTAAGTTCTCCAATGGCGAAGAAATGACGGCAGATGATGTAGTATGGTCACTCACTAGAGGCAAGGAATCATCATTCTCTTCGTTTAACTTCTCAACCTTGGACAGCGTAACAGCAGTAGATACATACACTGTAGAAATCAAGCTTTCTCAGGCGAACGTAGCATTCCTCGAGACATTGACGGGTGCGAACGCAGCAATCGGATGCAAGGCTGTATTCGATGAAGCAGGCGACAACTTTGGCAGAGGCGTAGATACAGTTGTCGGCACTGGTCCATATATCTTAACGGAATGGAACCCAGGACAGCTTATGGTTCTCACTGCAAACGAAGATTACTTCAAGGGCGCACCGAACGTTAAGAAACTGAGAATCAAAACTATCAGCGATACTAACTCGGCTGTAATCGCGCTTCAGACAGGCGATATCGATTATTACTTCACAGCTATTCCAGCTGTTTCAAGAGATTCCGTAGAGAGCGATGAAAATCTGACTATCACGGATTTCAGCTCGAACAAGAGCCAGTATCTGAGCTTGAACACGGAAAGCGATGTTTTCTCGAACAAGTTAATGCGTCAGGCACTTGCATGTGGCGTTGACAGACAGAAGATGCTGACTATCGGATTGGACGACCAGGGCGTTATTGCAAACACGTTGGCAGGCGCTGACTATACAGCAGTTCCAAGTGATTTCGAATGGTACGAATATGATTTGGAAAAGGCGAAATCTCTCGTAAAGGAAGCAGGCATGGAAGGTGCAAGCGTTACTATCAAGACATATTCGATAGGCGCATATTCCAAGATTGCAACTGCTTTGCAGGATGATCTCAAGCAGCTCGGCCTGAACGCAGAAGTTCAGCAGCTCGAGGTAAATGCTATGATCGCAGACCTTGAATCAGGAAACTTCCAGATTGCTGTAACAGGCTGGGTAAGCTCTGTTAAGGATACTGGCGATGTATTCAACCTGATCCTCAACTCTGACAACTACGGAAGCACAAACGATGCTAGATACAAGAGTTCTGAAGTTGATAAGATCCTCGAAGAGGCTATGGGCGAGCAGGATAACGCAAAGAGAACAGAAATGTACAAACAGGTTGCAGAAATCGTGAAGGAAGACTGCCCATACATTCCACTGTTCTACACATCTGAAAACCGTGCATACACTTCTGATTTGACAATCGATGAAGGAAATGTGCAGTATAACAGAATTTATGATTTTAGCTGGAATTACTAATT
>CAVEOR010000139.1:0-3313 GCA_963617285.1 Anaerovoracaceae bacterium
TTCAACCGATTTGTCGAAAATATTATACTATAATAGCTTCAAGATTACAAGAAAGTCCCAAAATTTCATAAGGGATTTCAAAAAATGGCTAATAAAATTGAAATTGCAATGGCAAATGCAAAGTCAAATCTAAGACAATCAAAATATACTATGGAGGTATCGAAAATGAAAAGAAGAATTATTCAGATAGACGAAGCAAAGTGCAATGGCTGCGGCGCATGTGCGGCGGCTTGCCACGAAGGCGCAATCGCAATGGTTGACGGCAAAGCAAAGCTCATGAGAGATGATTATTGCGACGGTCTCGGCGACTGCCTGCCAGCTTGCCCGACTGAGGCAATCACATTCGTAGAAAGAGAAGCTGCGGCTTACGACGAGGCAGCGGTTCTCGCAAACAAAGCAAAGAAAGCACAAGCAGGCGGACAGCCTGATGTTCTCCCTTGCGGATGCCCAGGCACACAGTCAAAGTCCATCCACCACGAAGAAAATGAGTGCGAATGTGCAGGTAGCGCTCATGCAGCAGCTCCAGCAGAACAGCCGAGCAGACTTTCTCAGTGGCCGGTACAGATCAAGCTCGTTCCGACGCGTGCTCCGTACTTCGACGGCGCAAAGCTTCTGATCGCGGCAGACTGCACAGCTTATGCTTACGGCGCATTCCACGAGAAATTCATCAAGGGGCATATCACAATCGTTGGTTGCCCTAAGCTCGACAGCGTTGACTATTCCGAGAAGCTCACAGAGATTATCGCAAACAACGACATCAAGAGCGTAACAGTAGTTCGCATGGAAGTTCCTTGCTGCGGAGGCCTTGAGCACGCTGCAATCACAGCACTCAAAAACAGCGGCAAGTTCATCCCATGGCAGGTTGTAACGATTTCGACCGACGGCAAGATTATCGAGTAGGCGGAGCAGGGGCTGGCACGGATGGGCGGCTGGCACGGAGCTTGCGAGGGCGGCCCGGGTTGACTGTGCCCTCCGCCGCAAGCTCCGTGCCAGCCGCCCATCCCAAGCAACTCCGCCCAGGATTCCTAGCTGTGCCACCGGTCAACCAGTGTACGAATCCGCTCGTCCACCTGCGCAAGCGGTAGGCCGCTGTAGTAGAAAATCAGCGCGCTCGTCTGCCTGCCGGAGATCTCCGACAGCGGCACCATCTGTAGGCCGAGGGACTTTGCTATCTCGCAAAGCTCCTCGGCCGTTTTGTTTATCCTATCCGTCGCAACCTCGAGCGTCAGGTTGATGCCCGAGTGCGTGTCTATCGGTGTAATCATCCCTGCCGCACATTTCTCGAATGCTGCGATTACGGCCTCGAGCTTCTGTGCGTACAGCGTCCTGAGCTTGCGAATTCCAGTATAATAGTAGCCGTCTTCCATGAACAGGGCGAGCGTCAGCTGTTCGGCCTTGGAGCAGGTCTGAGTATAGCCCGACTTGAAGGACTGGAAAATCCGCGTCATTTCCTCGGGCAAAACCATGTAGGAAATCTTGACTGCAGGGAAGAGCGTCGACGAGAACGAGCCGAGGTATACGACGCGACCTTGCGTGTCCAGTCCCTGCAGCGCCGGGAGCGGACGGCCGAAGTAGCGAAGCTCGCTATCGTAATCGTCTTCAATTATTATGCTCTTGTTCGCCTGTGCCCACTCTATGAGCTCGTAGCGCCTGCCGACCGGCATGACCGCACCTGTCGGGAACTGGTTCGACGGGCTGACATAGACCGCACATGGCACATTAGTCGGCAGTTTTTCTATCTGGATTCCGTCGCGCGCAATCGGAATGTGCGACACGGTGAATCCGCTATCCATGAGCATGCTCTGCACCGGCAGGTAGCTCGGCTCCTCGAGCGCCGCCAGCCTGATATCCATCTTCTTGAGAATTCTGCTGAGGTGACTCGTTATCTGCTGAGTTCCGGCACCGATTACTATGTGCTCCGGCGGCGCGTTCACACCGCGCGACTGGTACAAGTACTTGGAAATCTCATACCTAAGCCACTCCTCACCCTGCGGATCGCTCTCGTAGAGCAAAAGCTCAGAATAGTCATTGAAAACCATCGACATGCACTTCTTCCACTTGACGAAGTCGAAACAGCTCGGGTCAACCAGATATCCTGAGGCCATTTCGCCTGGCATCTGCCTGTCGAACGGCCGACCGCCAGCCGCACCGCCGCCTGATGAACTACCTGCTTGCGGCTCTTCATCTGGTGCAGCGTCTGGCGTCTGCGCAGTTCCGCCGCTCGCCGTCCTTGCAATCGGCGCAATCCGAGCAACGTAATAACCCGACTTCTCGCGGCTCGTCACATAACCCTCCACAAGGAGCTGGTCGTATGCAAGCTTTGCCGTCGTTAAGCTTACGCCCATATCTCCAGCAGCCTTCCGCAACGACGGCAGCTTTTCTCCCGACACAAGATCGCCATTCAGAATCTGCTCCTTCAAGCCATCATAAATCTGTAGGTACAGCGGCCTGCGCGATGTGTTCTCTTGGTCTATATAAATCGGCTTCATTTTTGCTTTTCTCCCAATCTGTTATCACAAAAATATTTGTTATTGCGTATTTTCATAATAACACATCGCGAGTATAATATCAACTGTAGATATGGAGGTTACCCCGTGAAAATCGCAGAAAAAACAAACACCATCGTCATGACGGCGATGATGATATGTCTGATTTTGTTAACTACATATATATTTAAGATTCCGACGCCGTTCCAAGGCTACATTCACCTCGGCGATGCGATGATTTTCCTGTCCGTGCTCATCCTCGGCAAGAAAAACGGTGCAGTTGCCGCAGCGTTCGGCTCAGCGCTCTCTGACATGATGGGCGGCTACATGATTTTTGCACCTTGGACGTTCGTAATCAAAGGGCTTATGGCTTTCGTCATGGGCGTATTCATCGAAGCGATGGTCCGCAGAGAGGCGCACCGTCCAGAAGGTCACCACGCAGCCAAGATTGCTGGTGTTCCGCTCATAGAAATAGTGGGTATGTTCATCGCAGGGCTCATTATGGTTCTCGGCTACGGCGTCGCGGATGCCGTAATCGCAGGCAACGTTATGACTGGAATCCTCAGCATGCCAGCCAACTGCGGCCAGTTCATCGCTGGCGTAATCATCGCCAGCATCCTCTCCGCCGCCCTGTCCAAAACCCCCGCCAGCCGCTACTTCACATACCATCTGAACACAGTCAAATAAGCAAAAGTAAACCCCGAGCAGTCGCGATTTTATCCGCAACCTCGGGGTTTTGTACTACATTGATAAATCCACCGTCCTCGTCGCGATTCTCTCTGCGAGGTGCTTGTTGTGGGTGACGGCGATAATACCCATATTTCGCC
>CAVEOR010000140.1:0-3279 GCA_963617285.1 Anaerovoracaceae bacterium
AAAAAATTGTATTATATTTATGTATGTAAATTTACGAGAAGGAGTGAGACTGTGATACAGCTTGATGCAATCAAGGGGCAGATTCCGGAGTGCAGGCAGACGCTGGCAGAGGTCGGTGGCTGTCTTTGACCTGGGAAGGCTCAGAGAGGAATTAGAGAGGACGAATAGGGAAATCGAGCAGCCGGATTTTTGGGATAAGCTCGAGTATGCCCAGAAAGTCATGAAAGAAAAAAAGTCGATGGAGCAGACGATCGGTGGCTACGAGGCTTTGGAAAAGGGGCTCGCGGACATCGAGGAGATGATTGAGCTCGCGGAGATGGAGGAAGCCGGCGGTGCTTCGGATGAGGAGCTTGGCGAGATGGCTGGCGGGATAGAGTCCGACTTTGCGGCTTTAACCGAGAAACTGGATGAGCTTAGGCTTTCGACTTTGCTTACGGGAAAATACGACCACAACGGTGCGATACTCTCGATTCACGCTGGAACTGGCGGCG
The DNA here is from genome assembly GCA_963617285.1 of Anaerovoracaceae bacterium. Classification (GTDB taxonomy): domain Bacteria; phylum Bacillota; class Clostridia; order Peptostreptococcales; family Anaerovoracaceae; genus CAG-238. Next base: position 492 of record CAVEOR010000140.1, read on the forward strand.
TGGATGCGATGGACTGGGCGCAGATGCTGCTCAGGATGTACACGAGGTGGTGCGACAAGAAGGGCTACACGGTCAAGATGCTCGACCTGCAGGACGACACGGAGGCTGGAATCAAGAGTGCGACGCTTTTGATAGAGGGCGAAAATGTGTACGGATACCTGAAGAACGAGAAGGGCGTGCACAGGCTCGTTAGGATTTCGCCGTTCAATGCGCAAGGAAAGCGACAGACTTCGTTTGCGATGGTCGAGGTGAGCCCGGAAATCGACGACGATATAAATGTAGAAATTGACCCTGGCGACCTTAGGATTGACACGTATCGGTCCAGCGGCGCGGGCGGTCAGCATGTAAATAAGACGGATTCTGCGATTAGAATCACGCATATTCCGACGGGAATCGTGGTTACTTGCCAGAACGAGAGGAGCCAGCACCAGAATCGCGAGATGGCGATGAAGGTTCTGATGGCGCGCTTGATGGAACTCGCGGAGGCAGAGCACAAGGAAAACCTCAAGGAACTCAAGGGTGATTACTCGATGGGAACTTGGGGTGCGCAGATCAGGTCGTATGTTTTCCAGCCGTACACTATGGTCAAGGACCACAGGACTGGCGAGGAGACGGCGAATGTGAGTGCGGTCATGGATGGCGAGATTGACGATTTTATTAATGCAAAATTGAGAGAAGGAAACGAATAAATGGATATAATTGCGAAAATTGCGGCGGAGTTTAAGATTAGGACGGCTCAGGTTGAGCATACGGTTGAGCTGATTGACGAGGGGAACACGATTCCTTTCATCGCTCGATACAGAAAAGAAGTGACGGGCGGGCTCAGCGACGTTGTGCTCAGAGACCTTGACGAGAGATTGACTTATTTGCGCAACCTCGAAGAAAGAAAGGAAGAGGTTAAGCGTCTCATCGAGGAGCAGGGCAAGCTCACGGAGGAGCTGGCGGCTGAGATTGAGAAGGCCGAAGTTCTGCAGAGAGTTGAGGACCTGTACAAGCCGTTCAAGCAGAAGAAGGCGACTCGTGCTTCCAAGGCAAAGGAAAGAGGCCTGGAGCCGCTGGCGATGGTCATCTACGCACAGCTTGCGACGGATGGCAGCCCAGAGGATTACGCGGCTGAGTATGTGAACCCAGAGAAGGAGGTCGAGACCGCGGCGGATGCGCTGGCGGGTGCTTGCGACATCATAGCTGAGACGATTGCAGATGACCCTGAGATTACGGCGGATGTTCGCCAGAAGACTTGGGATGCTGCGACGATTTTGACTGAGGCGGTTGACCCTGAGGAAAAGACGGTTTACGACATGTACTACGACCACGCGGAGGCGCTGGCGAAGATTCCGAACCATAGGGTGCTTGCGATTAACCGCGGCGAGAAGGAGAAGAAACTCAAGGTTAAGCTCGGCGTGGATGCGGATGTGATGCATGATGTGATTGGCCGCTCGGTTCTGAAGAACGAAAAGTCGATTTTCCGTCCTTTGATGCTGGAGACGATTGCGGATGCTTATAAGAGGCTGATGGCGCCTTCGATTGAGCGTGAGATGAGAAATGCTTTGACTGAGAGGGCTGAGGCTGAGGCGGTCAAGATTTTTGCGAAAAACACGGAGAACCTTCTCATGGTGCCGCCAGTTCGCGGCAAGAAGGTGCTGGCGATTGACCCTGGCTACAGGACGGGCTGCAAGGTTGCGGTGCTCGACGAAACGGGCAAGCTCAAGGCTTACACGACGATTTACCCGACGCAGCCGAAGAACGATATCGCTGGAACTGAGGCGGTTTTCAAGAAGGTTATCGACAAATTCGGTGTGGATATCATCGTAATCGGAAACGGCACGGCTTCGAGGGAAACCGAAGAGGTTGTGGCAAATTTCCTGAAGAAAAACGATTATCCGATTCAATATACGATTGTTAACGAGGCGGGCGCTTCGGTTTACTCGGCTTCCAAGCTTGCGAGCGAGGAGTATCCTGACCTTGACGTTACGACCAGGGGCGCGATGTCGCTGGGTCGCCGCCTGCAGGATCCGCTGGCTGAGCTCGTAAAGATCGACCCGAAGAGCATCGGCGTTGGGCAGTACCAGCACGATATCAACCAGAAACTTCTTGAAGGGGCTCTCACGAATGTAGTCGAGGACTGCGTAAACAGAGTCGGCGTTGACCTTAACACGGCGTCGCCTTCGCTGCTCGCATACATCTCTGGCGTGAACATGGGTATCGCCAAGAACATCGTCAAGTACAGAGAGGAAAACGGCAAATTTACAGATAGAAAGCAGCTCATGAAGGTTGCAAAATTAGGCGAGAAGGCGTTCAAGCAGTGCGCGGGCTTTATGAGAATCGCGGACGGAAAGAATCCGCTCGACGCTACTTCGGTGCACCCTGAGTCCTATGCGGCTGCAGAGGCTATGATGGAAAAATTAGGTGTTGAGCCGGAGACCATCAGGACTGGCGACAAGGAGCTCGAGAAGAAAATCAAGAAGGCTTATCCTGCTCAGTCGCTTGCAAAGAGCATGAGCGCGATGGCTGAGGACATTGGAATCGGCGAGATGACGCTTGCGGACATAATCGAAGAAATGAAGAAACCAGCGCGTGACCCGCGTGAGGATGCGCCGCCAGTTGTTTTCCGTAACGACGTTAAGCAGTTCGAGGATCTGAAGATTGACATGGAGATGACTGGAACGGTTAGGAACGTTGTCGATTTCGGAGCTTTCGTGGATATCGGAGTGAAGAACGACGGGCTCGTGCACATATCGCAATTAAGCGATAAGTACGTAAAACACCCGATGGACGTGGTTTCGGTCGG
>CAVEOR010000141.1:0-3229 GCA_963617285.1 Anaerovoracaceae bacterium
GTGGACTTAACCGCATCATTCCTCAGACTTTGCCACTCGCAGAGCTGCGGTAAGTGCGTGCCATGCCGAGTAGGCCTCGGGCAGCTCCAGCGCATAATCGACGACATTCTGGATATCGACAACGAGACGGATCCAGACCAGCTCACGCTCCTGGAGAAGACAGCGGAGGCGATAAGCGTATCCGCAGACTGCGCCATCGGAACAGAGGCGGCAAACATGGTTCTCAGAGGTATCAAAGGCTACAGAGAGGACTTCGAGTCCCACATCAAATATCACTCATGCGACACCAGAATCAAGGAGCAGGCACAGCCGGTACCTTGCGTTGCCAAGTGCCCAGCTGGTGTGGACGTTCCAGGCTATATCGCACTTCTCAGAAACGAGAGATACGCAGACGCAGTTCGCCTCATCAGGAAGGACAACCCGTTCCCGACGGTTTGCGCCCTCATTTGCGAGCACCCATGCGAGGACAGATGCAGGAGAACGCTGGTCGACGCACCAGTCAACATCAGAGGCCTCAAGCGCTATGCGGTTGACAATTGCGGCGACGTACCAGTTCCAGAGAAAATGGACGATACGGGCAAGAAAATCGCCATCATCGGCGGCGGCCCATCCGGCCTCTCCGCGGCATATTTCCTCTCAATCATGGGCCACAAGGTTACAGTGTTCGAGAAGCGCTCGCAGCTCGGCGGCATGCTGAGATACGGCATCCCGAGCTACAGACTCCCGAGAGAGCGCCTGCAGTGGGATATTGACGCGATTCTTTCGACGGGCGTTGAAGTCAAGACAGATTACGACGTTTCCACTCCGGAAGCTATGAAAGAAATCAGAGAAGACTACGACGCAGCATATATTTCCATCGGCTCACATAACGCGAAGAACATCGGCATCCCAGGCGAATACGCCAAGGGCGTAGTTCCAGCGGTTGAAATGCTCAGAGGCATCGGCGACGACGCAATGCCAGACTTCAGGAACAAAGTCGTAGTCGTAATCGGCGGCGGCAACGTAGCGATGGACGTAGCGAGAACGGCCAAGAGGCTCGGGGCTACGGAAGTCAGCATAGTATATAGAAGAAGACGCGACGACATGACAGCGCTTCCAGACGAAATCGGCGGAGCCATCGCAGAGGGCTGCAACCTCCTGCAACTCAAGGCACCAGCCAGAATCGCAACGAATAAGCATGGCGAAGTCGAGGCACTGTGGGTAAAACCTCAGATTGCAGGCATGGCAGATCCTTCTGGAAGACCTCGTCCGACGGATTCCTCCGAGCCAGAGGAAAAAATCCCTTGCGACATCATAATCTCCGCAATCGGACAGGCCACCGACATCGATTTCTTCGAGCAATACGGAATCCCAGTGTTCCGCGGCAATATCCAGGCCAAGAGAAGCAGCGTAGTTGCCAATGTTGAAGGCACATACGCTGGTGGCGACTGCGTAACAGGTCCATCCACCGTAATCAACGCGGTTGCGGCAGGAAAGGTTGCGGCGGCCAATATCGACTCATACCTCGGATTCAATCACGAAATCACGGTTGACGTGGAAATTCCACTTCCAACTCCGAACGATAATTTACCTTGCGGCAGAACTGAGCTCAAAGAAAGATTCGCTAACCAGCGCGGCAACGACTTTGGTGAAGTAGAGCAGGGCATGAGCTTAGAAGAAGCTATGCAGGAGGCTAGCCGCTGCCTGAGATGCGACTACCACGGCTTCGGATCATTCAGAGGAGGGAGGAACACGAAATGGTAAAGCTTACAATCAATGGACAACACATCGCCGTCGAGGAAGGCACGACCATAATGGAAGCCTCCGAGAATGTCGGCATTCACATTCCGCACCTTTGCTACCTCAAGGAAATCAACGAGATTGGGGCTTGCAGGCTTTGTCTCGTAGAGATAAAAGGCATGGAGAAACTCGTCACGGCGTGCAACACCGTATGCGAAGAAGGCATGGAAATCATCACCAACAGCCCTCGCGTCAGAAGGACGAGGAGAATCAACACCGAGCTCATCCTCTCCGACCACAAGGCGAACTGCGCAAGCTGCGTAAGGAGCGGAAACTGCACCCTTCAGACCATCGCAAACGACATCGGAATCATCATCAGCGACTACGAAAACACCGCAGAAATCGACAGATGGGACAAAAACATGCCGATTATCAGAGACGCCTCCAAGTGCGTCAAGTGCATGCGTTGCATCCAGGTTTGCGAGAAAGTCCAAGGCATCGGTGCTTGGGAGCTGAAGGGCACGGGCTACAGAACCACCATCGGCTTCAGAAACGAAATGTATAACAATGAGAATTGTGCACTCTGCGGACAATGCATCACGCACTGCCCAGTTGGCGCCCTCAGAGAAAGAGATGACAGAAACGAGCTGAACGACGCCCTCGCTGACCCGGATATCATCACGATGGTTCAAGTTGCGCCAGCTGTCAGAACGGCTTGGGGCGAGCAGATTAACCTCAACGATAGAGAAGCGACCATGGGCAAACTCGTCTGTGCCCTCAAGAAAATCGGCATAGACTATGTTTTCGATACGACATATTCTGCAGACCTTACGATCATGGAAGAGGGCAGCGAGTTCCTCGAGAGACTTGCAAACAAAGAAAAATATCAGTGGCCGATGTTCACTTCGTGCTGCCCAGGCTGGGTTAGGTTCGTCAAAAACAACTATCCAGACATGGTAGGCAATCTTTCGACAGCAAAGTCGCCACAGCAGATGTTCGGTGCGATGTCGAAGACCTTTATCGCATACAAACTCGGCATCGACCCAGATAAAATTTTCTCGATTTCCATCATGCCTTGCACGGCGAAGAAATACGAGATGGCGGTTCCGGAGGTGAATTCCGCGGAGCACGGCAGAGATGTTGACCTGGTTCTGACGACCAGAGAATTAGACCGCTTTATCCGTAGCGACAGCATCAAGGCACAGGATTTAACCGACATGCCTTTTGATGACATATTCGGAGAAGGCTCGGGTGCTGGCGTGATCTTCGGAAGCACGGGCGGTGTAATGGAAGCAGCGCTCAGAACCGCGTACAACTTAGTAACCGGCGAGAATCCAGATGCGGACGCATTCAAGCAGGTTCGCGGCATGGACGGTTGGAAGGAAGCTAAGTTCAACCTTGCGGGAACGGAGCTAAAGGTCGCAGTTGCAAGCGGTCTCGGCAATGCACGCAAGCTTATCGAGGCAATTAGACACAAGGAAGTCGAGTACGATTTCGTGGAAATCATGTC
>CAVEOR010000142.1:0-3185 GCA_963617285.1 Anaerovoracaceae bacterium
GTACCGATGTTAATATGCGGTTTTGTTCTTTCGAATTTTTGCTTTGCCATTTTGTAATTTCCTCCTAAATTAAAGGTTAATGGTTTTACTAGTTAATTTTTCCCGGCTTGCCAGGCATCCGCCCAACAAGCCAATAGGTCTTACTTTTTTATTTGTTGATCTTCTCAACCAAGCTATCAGGAAGCTTCTCGAAGTGGTCCATCTGCATTACATAGACACCACGACCCTGAGTCTTGGATCTGAGGTCTGTCGCATAGCCGAACATCTCGGACAGCGGAACGAATCCTCTGATCGCTACAGCACCCATGTTCATGTCGGAACCTTCGATTCTGCCTCTTCTGGAGGAGATATCGCCGATTACGTCGCCCATGTAGTTCTCTGGAACAGTTACTTCTACCTTCATGATAGGTTCAAGCAGTACTGGTTTAGCCTTCTTGGCTGCTTCTCTGAATGCCATGGATGCGGCAATCTTGAACGCCATTTCGGATGAGTCGACTTCGTGGTAAGAACCGTCGTACAGCTCTACGCCGATGTCTACTACCTGGTAGCCAGCGATTGGGCCATTTTCCATAGCCTCGAGGATACCTTCTTCGATCTTAGGGATGTATTCCTTAGGGATAGCACCGCCGACGATGGAGTTCTTGAACTCAAAGCCGGAACCAGCTTCTCTAGGATAAACTTTGATCTTAACGTGACCGTATTGACCACGACCACCTGACTGCTTAGCATACTTATGGTCAACATCTGCAGGAGCCGTAAGAGTTTCCTTGTAGGAAACCTGTGGCTTGCCGACATTAGCCTCGACCTTGAACTCTCTGAGAAGTCTGTCAACGATAATCTCGAGGTGGAGCTCGCCCATACCTGCGATAATCGTCTGACCTGTGTCAGCGTTCGTGTAGGTCTTGAATGTAGGGTCTTCCTCAGCCAACTTGGCAAGAGCGATACCCATCTTCTCCTGGCCAGCCTTCGTCTTCGGCTCGATAGCGATTTCGATTACAGGATCCGGGAAGTTCATGGACTCCAGAATTACCTCGTGGTCTTCGTCGCAGAGCGTGTCGCCCGTCGTCGTAATCTTGAGACCTACTGCAGCGGCGATGTCGCCCGAGTAAACCTGCTCGATTTCCTGACGGTGGTTAGCGTGCATCTGCAGGATACGACCGATTCTCTCCTTCTTGCCCTTTGTTGAGTTATAAACATAGGAGCCAGTTGAAAGCGTACCGGAGTAAACTCTGAAGAACGCAAGCTTACCAACGAACGGGTCAGCCATGATCTTGAATGCGAGAGCCGAGAACGGGCCCTTGTCGTCTGCAACCCTCTCAACTTCTTCTTCTGTTGTAGGGTCAATACCCTTGATTGGCGGGATGTCGAGTGGAGATGGCATGTAGTCAACAACTCCGTCGAGCATCATCTGAACGCCCTTGTTTCTGTAAGCAGATCCGCAGAACATTGGAACCATACGGCCCGCAATGGTCTCCTTTCTGATTACTTTCTTGATTTCTGGTACAGTAATTTCTTCTCCCTCGAGGAACTTCATCATCAGGTCGTCGTCGCAAGCTGCAACAGCGTCGAGAAGCTTTTCTCTCCATTCCTGAGCGAGTTCGGACATGTCAGCTGGGATATCCGTAATCTCGAACTCCTTACCTAACTCGTCCTTGTAAATCTCTGCCTTCATTTCTACTAAATCGATAATTCCTACGAAACTATCTTCAGCACCAATCGGTAATTGAACTGGAACGGCGTTAGCCTTCAGTCTGTCGATAACCATCTGAACAACTCTGAAGTAATCGGCTCCCATGATGTCCATCTTGTTGACGAAAATCATTCTTGGAACTCCATATTTCTCCGCTTGTCTCCAAACTGTCTCAGACTGTGGTTCAACACCACCCTTAGCGCAAAGTACAGTTACCGCGCCGTCCAGGACTCTGAGGGATCTCTCTACCTCTACAGTAAAGTCCACGTGTCCCGGGGTATCGATTATGTTTATTCTATGATTCTTCCATTGTGCTGTAGTAGCAGCAGAGGTTATCGTGATACCACGTTCTTGCTCCTGCTCCATCCAGTCCATAGTAGCTGCGCCTTCGTGCGTCTCGCCTAACTTATGAGTTTTGCCTGTGTAGAACAAGATTCTTTCCGTAGTTGTGGTCTTGCCGGCGTCGATATGCGCCATGATACCAATATTTCTTGTCTTTTCAAGTGGAAAACTTCTTGGCATTCGTATATCCTCCCTTCTACTTTTTTTCTAATAAATTTGTCAAAACCCGCACCCTGACTACCATCTGAAGTGTGCAAATGCCTTGTTGGCTTCTGCCATCTTGTGGGTGTCTTCTTTCTTCTTAACGGATGCACCTGTGTTGTTAGCTGCGTCCATAAGTTCCTTTGCGAGTCTTTCAGCCATAGTTCTCTCGCCTCTAAGTCTTGTGTACTTAGTGAGCCATCTGAGACCTAATGTCTGTCTTCTTTCAGGTCTAACTTCTACTGGAACCTGGTAGTTCGCACCACCGATTCTCTTAGCTTTAACCTCTAATACAGGCATGATGTTGTTCATTGCCTTTTCGAATACTTCCAGAGGCTCCTCGCCTGTCTGTGCTTTGATCTGGTCAAATGCACCGTAAACGATTGCCTGGGCAGTTCCCTTCTTACCGTCAAGCATGATGCTGTTGATTAACTTTGCAACAACAACGCTTCCGTAAACAGGATCTGGAAGTACGTCTCTCTTTGGTGTGTTACCTTTTCTTGGCACTTCTCTTCCCTCCTCGCTAAACTATTTCGATTCTGTCTTATCTAGTACGAAATAATCTGCACAATATTTTCTAATAAATTGCACAACTCTTCACCCGACTAACCCGATTCCTTCCGATTTCTCATCATCCAACAAATTCAACCGACTTGAGAAAATCATCTCACCAAAGAGTGATTCTCAAATGCGAACTTTATCGGGACGCGAAATCTAATCGACCAGTCAGATTACTCCGAAACGGCTGCAATTCATTACCGCTCGGTCTTGCTAACGGGGTACTCGATACATCCTCTGATGACCGCGAGCGCTTCTCTTATCTATAAAGAATAATAAGAATGCTCTACCGTTTAACTTGTTTGTTATTTTTTCTTAGGTCTCTTAGCGCCATATTTGGAACGAGCCTGAAGTCTGTTGTTAACTCCAGCCGTATCAAGAGTTCCTCTAACGA
>CAVEOR010000143.1:0-3096 GCA_963617285.1 Anaerovoracaceae bacterium
AGGCTTCGCTCAACCTCGGCGCCTCCGTCCTCGCCGAAGACCGCGACACCCGCCCGCTCTCCGAGCAGAACTAATCTGCCCGAGCGCTAAGCTGTACTCACATTTATCAAGGTCTCCTTCGGATTTCGAAGGAGACCTATTTTTTTGAAAGTCTAACAAGAAATTTTGCCTGGCATACAGGATAGATTTTGCTGAAAAAAATGCGGAATCCGCAAAAAAATCAGATAAGGCATTGCACAACTTATATATTTGTGATATACTACTCAATGAAAAAAATGCGGAATCCGCAAAAAAATCACGGAGAGAAAGACGATGCAGTACGCGAGAAAACAATATCTAAATCAGTTGATTCAAAAGAAGGATAATGGAAGAATCAAAGTCATTACGGGTCTGCGCCGGAGCGGTAAGTCCTATCTTCTATTCAAGCTTTACCGCCAGTACCTTTTGGATTCTGGTATTCAGGAAGACCAGATTATAGGAATTGCTCTGGATGAGATTGATAATGCCAAATATCGTAACCCGTTTGAATTAAACAAGTTCATAAAGGAACGCATCGCGGATAAGAATAGGCGTTACTATGTGTTCATCGATGAAATCCAGTTCGTGACGGAGATTCAAAATCCATACGTGGATGATCCAAGCGAGAAGCTGAATTTCATTGATGTCGTACTCGGGCTTATGAAAATTCCGAATGCGGATATATATGTGACAGGCAGCAATTCAAAGATGCTATCGTCGGACATCTTGACTCAATTTCGCGACCGTGGTGATGAAATCCGTGTAAATCCTCTTTCTTTTGCGGAAGTGTACGAGAACTATGAGGGCGATAAGCGCGGAGTGTGGAGAGATTACTACACATATGGCGGTATGCCGCTCGTGTGGATGACCGAATCGCACGAAGAAAGAAGTAGATACCTGAGAGATCTCTTTGCCAGAACTTATATCAAGGATGTGCTAGAAAGACACCAGATAAAAAATGATGCGGAGGTACTGGAAATCCTTCTAAATGTGCTTGCTTCTAGCATTGGCTCACTGACCAATCCAAGAAAGCTCTCAAACACCTTTGATACAGAGAGACATATCAAGATTGCTCCAGATACGATTGATACATATATTGGATACTTTATGGAGGCTTTTCTGCTTCAGAGGGCGGAAAGATATGATGTTAAGGGACGAAAATATATCAAGACACCTGTCAAGTACTACTATTCCGACGTAGGTTTGAGAAATGCAAGGCTTGGATTTAGGCAGCTTGAAGAAACGCACTTGATGGAGAACGTTCTCTATAACGATTTAATCCGTAGAGGGTATGACGTGGATGTCGGTGTTGTGGAACAGAACATCAGGACGGATGATGGCAAAAATGCCCGAAAGCAATTGGAAGTTGATTTTGTAGTCAACAGAGGAGATGAGAGATACTATATACAATCGGCACTCTCCATAGATGATCCAGAAAAAAAGGAGCAGGAGATTGCTTCGCTACTTCGCATACCGGATTCCTTCAAGAAGATTGTTGTTGTAAAGGACTACATCAAACCTTGGAGAGATGACAGCGGGATTCAATATATTGGAATAGAAGACTTTCTTCTAGATGAAAGTTTCATCTCCAAATAGTTGAGACTGTGAGAAAAAATAGGGATGGCGGATGCCATCCCGTTTTTGATTGCTTGGGGTTGTGGTTAGTGTTCTGCGAGGTGGTCGCGGATTTCTTCGAGAACGGCGAGGGTTTTCTCCTCGACGGTTGGCTCGGGTTCTTCTGGCTCGGCTTCGGCTTCCGCTTCGCTTGGCTTCAGCTTCTGCAGGTCGTTAAACAGGCGCATGATTGTGAAGACCACGAAGGCTGTGATGAGGAAGATGATGATCGACTGGATGAAGTTGCCGACCATGAGCTTCGCATCGCCGAAGGTGATGCAAAGTCCCGTGAAGTCGATCCCGCCGGTGATCATGCCGATGAGCGGCGTGATAATGTCGCCTACGAGGGAGTTGACGATCGAAGTGAACGCGCCGCCGATGATGATGCCGACAGCCATGCTCATTACGTCGCCGCGAGCGATGAATTCCTTAAATTCTTTCATAAAATTTTTCATAATAGTTCTAACTCCTTTTCTATTCTTGTCCACGGGAAGCCGACGACATTGTCGTAATCCCCTTCGATGTGGTCAATATACTTACCAAATGTTCCTTGGATAGCGTATGCGCCTGCCTTGTCGTAAGGCTCGTCGGTGTTTATATACGCCTCAATTGCGGCTGGGTCAACCTCGTTCACGAAGACCTTCGTCACCTCGACGAAGACGCGAGCGTGTTCGCAGCCTGCCTCGAGAAGGGCACAGCCTGTCGCTACATAGTGCGTGTCGCCTGCGAGGCTGGCGAGAATCCTGCGAGCGTCGTCCTTGTCGTGCGGCTTGCCGATTATCTCGTCCTTGTAGACTATGGTGTCCGCCGCGATGATTACTGGGGCGGCGGGCTCGCCGCTAGCATCCCGACCGCAGCCTTCCTGCTCACTGGAGACCGCAACATCCGTCAGTCCATGTTCTGCGAGGTACTTCGCCTCGACGGCCTTAGCTTTCTTGAAAGCGAGGAACATGACCGTCTCTCGCATTCCGCTGTGCAGCGGCATGTTTTCTTCGATATCCGCTGGGCAAATTACAGGCTCGTATCCGTGATTTCTCATCATCTCGATTCGGCGCGGCGAGCCAGATGCCAGGATATATTGTCTTTCTCTATTCATATTTTCAGCTTTCTTTGGATATTGCATCTTGCGAATCGCCGAAGCTTTCGCTTGCTCTAACATTATCGCATATTTTCCGCAAAAAGAAAACCGCAAAAATAAAATAAACACCATATTTTCACATAGATAAGATGGCAAAAATATTTACAAAGGCTTTGAAATGTGGTAAATTATTATGATGGGTTAGCTATGTGGATAGCGAGCCGTCATTCGGTCAGCCCAGCCGAGGCGATTGGGCTTGCGGAGATACATAATATGAAAAAAATTGCAATTTACATTATGAGGTTTGGCCTCAGTTTGATATATGCGATACTGAAGCTGTTTCCGACGCAGAAGGGCAAGGTGCTGTTCCTGAGTCGGCAGAGCGA
>CAVEOR010000144.1:0-3010 GCA_963617285.1 Anaerovoracaceae bacterium
GAAAGAAGGCTAAAATTATGTTTTACGAAATGACAGTAGCAGGACTCAAGAGACAGTTGCCACTTTGCAAGGTGTCGGATGACTTATATATCGCGGCGTTCATCATCTTCAGCGATGTTGAAATGACAAAGGCTGCGGCTAAGGAACTTCTGGCGCAGGCGCCTGAGTTTGACATCATGGTGACGGCTGAGGCAAAGAGCATTCCGCTCATTTACGAGATGGCTCGTCAGGCTGGCGTTAACGACTACGTTGTTGCCCGCAAAGGACCGAAGGTTTACATGGATAACCTCATTTCGACTGAAGTTGACTCGATTACGACGGATCACATCCAGACGCTTTGCATCGGTCAGAAGGAAATCGATCAGATCAAGGGCAAGCGCGTTCTCATCATTGACGACGTTATCAGCACGGGCGAATCGATCAACTCCATCGAACTTCTGGTTAACAAGGCTGGCGGCAATATCGTTGGCAAGATGGCTATCCTGGCTGAGGGCGAAGCTGCTCACAGAGACGATATCGTGTGCCTCGGCGAGCTTCCAGTGTTCAACGCAGACGGAACTATCAAGAAATAGGATAGGAAGATAGTAAGAAAGTAAAAGAATACTTTTGGGATTATGGAAAAAAATAATGGTAGCAAATTAAAAGAAAATTTGATACTCGTGATTGTGGGAGTGACGCTGCTGGTGGCACTCCTTAATCTTAAAACCGTGGCGGGCGCTTTCGGAACGCTCATCAGCTTGATTATGCCGCTGATTGTGGGCGGCGTGATTGCGTTCATCCTCAACGTGCCGATGAATTTCTTTTCGAGGAAAATCGAGTGGCTTGCGGAGAAGTTTTCGCTGAAGCATCTGAATAGGTTCAAGACGGCGCTCAGTCTAATAATCACGCTGGTTTTGTTCGTGCTCGTGTGCATGCTCATCGCCAACGTAATCTTCCCGAACATGGTTGAATCAGGCAAGAAAATCGTGGAGCTCGTCAAGGACAACTACGAGTCTTGGATTGCGTGGGCTGAAGGCTATGGGTTTGATCTGAGCATGGTAGACAAGTGGATGGAGAACCTCGACTGGGATTCGATGATTGAAAAAATCAGAACGCACAGTGCTGATATTCTTTCTACGGCTGGGCAGGCAGCAAACAGCGTCGTTGGAGTTGCCAGCAATATTTTGTTCGGACTGATCTTCGCAATATATATTTTGCTGAACAAGAAAAAACTCGGCAGGCAGGCAAAGCAACTTGCCTATGCGTATCTGAAGAAATCGTGGGCTGACGAGGCGTGCGATGTGGCGAGCCTTGCATACAAGACTTTCTCGAGTTTCCTTTCGGGGCAGTGCCTTGAGGCGGTAATCCTTGGCATGATGTTCTTCGTGGTGCTCATGATTGGCGGATTCCCATACGCAGGGACGATTTCCGTAATCATCGGATGCATGTCGCTCATTCCGTTCGTTGGTGCGTTCATCGGACTGGCGTTCGGCGTGCTGCTGCTGGCGGTTGTGAATATCAAGCAGGCGCTCTGGTTCGTAGTGATTTTCTTCATCATCCAGCAAATCGAGGGGCACATCGTATATCCGAAGGTTGTCGGCGGCTCGGTAGGCCTGCCAGCGCTGTGGACGCTCCTCGCGGTAGTAGTAGGCGGCAAGGTAAGCGGTGTGTTCGGAATAATTCTATTCATTCCGCTGTTCTCAGTAATCTACGCGCTGGTTAGGAGAAACGTGTACGGACGTCTCGCAAACAAGGAAATCGAGATTGCGGAGTAGTAATTTTATTTGCAAATCTGGGTGTTCGGTTGAGCACCTGGATTTTTTTATTTTTTGAAAAATGTGCTTGCATTGAAGAGAAAGATGTGGTAAATTGATATTAGTTGGTATCAGTTAGTATCAATTTGTGGAGGTACGGATATGGATGCGGCAGTTTTTCTTAAGATGATTGAGGATAAGAGTTTTACAGATTTGAAGAAATTACAATATAAATATTCGAAGGAGAGCGTAGCAGAAATGCTCGAACTTTTGATGAAGAACCGCTATGCACTGTCCCCAATGAAGGATTTCTCAGGGCAGGCGATTATCTACTTTGATGAGCTTACACGCATCAGCCCCAAGTATGCCAAACTCCTCCTAGAGTATAAGACTGATTCTACGGGATTTGGTACGCAGGCGATGGAGGATGAGATTTTCTGTACATTTGAGATAGAGAATATCAATACGTCCAGAGAGAGTATACGGAAGGTGCTTGCGGGTTACGCGCCTCAGGACGAGAGCGAGGAGCGGATTCTCGGGATGAAGAAGGGTCTGGAGTTTGTAAGCGATTACAGCAATGAGATAAACGAGGAGAATCTATATAAACTGTATCAGATGGCGGTTGGAAATTATGTGGATGTGGAGAGCCAGCTGCCTGCGGGCTGCAAATACCGGAATGACGCGGTTTACGTCGTCGGTGGACGGCAGACCCACGAGGGGATTTCGCATGAGCTGCTACCGCAATACATGAAGAACTTTATCGATTTTATCAATGTCGAGACGGATATTGACGACTTGGCGAAGGCGGCGATCATACATTTCTATATGGCGTATCTGCACCCGTACTTCGACGGGAATGGGCGGACGGCGCGGCTCTTGCAACTCTGGTATCTCGTGCAGCGTGGCTACGCGGCGGCGATGTTTATTTCTATGTCGGCGCTTATTCGCGATAGTCGCAGCCGCTACTATAAGGCATATCAGCTGATTGAGGAGAACGCGAAGATCAGCGGCCGCATTGATGTGACGCCGTTTGTCCTGTATTTTGCGGAGAATGTGTATTCGCACTTTGGGGACTTGCTTCCGTCGCAATTCGTGCTTGATGAGTTTGCTAACGCAGTTATTGCTGGCGAAGTTACGCAGAAGGAACGCAAGCTTTGGGAATTCGTTTTGAATCACTACGGCAAGAACGAGTTCTCGACCAAGCAGCTTGAGAAAGACTTCGGAGATGCGGCATACGCTACGATTCGAACCTTCGTCCAGAAGTTCGCAGAGCGCGG
>CAVEOR010000145.1:0-2997 GCA_963617285.1 Anaerovoracaceae bacterium
CCTGCGCTGATTACGACCTTGTCGCCCTTGGCGATGAGGCCTGCGTTTCTGCCCTCTTCAAGGCATCTGTACACGAGAACGTCCACATTCTGCAGGTTCTCGACCATGAGCGGATATACGCCCCAAACGAGCGCAAGCTGGTGATACGTCTTCTCGTGCGGAGTTGCCGCGAGCAGCAGAGTGTTCGGGCGGAACTTGCTCATTCTCAGAGCCGTGTAGCCGGACTTGGTGATGCTCATGATTGCCTTGGCGTTGATGTCGCGTGCGAGCGTGCATGCCGCATGCCCTACCGCGTTCGTCGTGTCGGAGGAATCCATCTCGAACCACATGTTGCCGCTTGGGAGGAACTTCGGGTCGTCTTGCTCGGCCTGGATTGCGATTTTGGCCATCGCTGCCACCGCTTCGACCGGGTATGCGCCCATTGCCGTTTCTCCTGAGAGCATGACGGCCGATGTTCCGTCGAACACAGCGTTTGCAACGTCGGTAATCTCAGCGCGCGTTGGAAGCGGGCTCTTGATCATAGATTCGAGCATCTGTGTCGCTGTGATTACGATCTTGCCGCTCTGTTGGCAGCGCTTGACGAAACGCTTCTGGATGCCTGGGAGCCTTGCAAAGTTAACTTCTACACCCATGTCACCGCGGGCAACCATGATGCCGTCCGATGCCTCAAGTATCTCCTCGAAATTGTCGATTCCCTCTGTATTTTCAATCTTTGAAATGATTTTGATGTTCTCGCCGCCGTTGTCTACGAGGAACTTGCGGAGCGTGTTCACATCGTCCGCCCTTCTCACAAAGGATGCCGCAACGTAATCCACATCCTTCTTGATACCGAACAGCAAATCTTCCTTATCAACAGGGCTGAGGTAGTCCATGGAAAGCGCGACGTTCGGGACGTTGATTCCCTTGTGATTGCTCACTTCGCCGCCGATTATAACCTCGCAAACTATATCTGTGTCCGTAACCTCAGTGACCTTGAGTCTGATTTTACCGTCGTCTATGAGCACTTCGTCGCCCGCCTTCAGCTCGCCTGGCAGATTCTTATATGTGATGCTCGCCTCCTGGGCATTTCCCATGATTTCTCTCGTCGTGAGCGTGAATTTGCTGCCCGCCTCGAGTATAGCCTTGCCGCCTTCGAAGTCCTTCGTTCTGATTTCTGGGCCTTTCGTGTCGAGCATGACCGCGGCCGCTCTGCCGATTTTGTCCCTGACGCTTCTGAACAGGTCAATCGTCTCGCCGTGGCTCTCCCTATCCCCGTGCGAAAAGTTCACTCTCGCCACGTCCATGCCCGCATTAAGCATTTTCTCGATCGTCTCCGCATTGATGGACGCTGGGCCTAATGTGCAAATAATTTTCGTTTTTCTCATTTTTCTTTCCTCTTTATATGTCATCTCTTGCTATGTTTTACTCGAATTCTCCTCTTATTTTAACCGATATGCAAAAATAATGCAATGATTGCCTTGATACTTTCGTGTTAAATGTTGTAGAATGTTTAAGTAAAATCGTGAGAATCGAGGTAAATTCATGGCAGAGCAAAACTTAAAAGAACGTATCAGAAACGAAAAATATTTTTCTCTTATCAAGACGGCAGACGAGGCGGCTGAGCTCATCAAAGACGGCATGGCTGTTGGAATCAGCGGATTCACCAACGCTGGCTATCCGAAGGTTGTGACGCACGCACTAGCTGAGCAGGCTAAGGCTGGCAGAGACATCAAAATAGATCTTTACTCGGGCGCATCCGTAGGCCCAGAGGTTGACACGGAGCTCGTGGAGGCAGGAATCATCAGAAAAAGATTCCCATATCAGACAAATTCCAATCTCAGGAAGGCAATCAATTCTGGCAAGGTTGACTATGCAGACATGCACCTTGGCAGAAGCCCAGAGTTCATCGCAGCAGGACATGTCAAGAAACCTGACATCGCGCTCGTCGAGGCACTTGCCATCACAGAGGACGGCAACCTCATCCCGACGACGTCCGTTGGCAATACACCTACATACGTTGCAGAAGCTGACAGCGTTATCGTAGAAATCGCAATGGCTAAGCCGCTTGAATTAGAAGGCATGGCTGACGTTTACATGTGCGAGAAGCCACCGATGAGGCAGCCTATTCCGCTCACTCACCCTGGAGACCGCATCGGCAAGCCATATATCGACTGCGGCTGGGACAAGATTGCGGCAATCGTAATCTCCGACAAGAGCGACCTGACTCGCCCTCTCGCAGCAATCTCCGAGGATTCCAAGAAAATCGGACAGAATATAATCAAGTTCCTCGAAAACGAGGTTAAGGCTGGCCGTATGGGTAACTCCCTACTTCCGATTCAGTCAGGCGTTGGCTCCGTTGCAAACGCTGTGCTTTACGGATTGGCAGACTCTGAGTTCTCCGGTCTCACCTGCTACACTGAGGTTATTCAGGACTCCATGCTCGACCTCGTCAAGTCCGGCAAGGCTGATGTTGCATCCTGCACGGCACTCGCACCATCACCTGAGGCACAGGTTGAGTTCTTCAAGGACATTGATTTTTACAAGAAGCATATAATCTTCCGCCCACAGGAAATCTCCAATTCAATTGAGGTTTCCCACAGGCTCGGACTCATAGCTATGAACACGGCTCTGGAAGTTGACATCTACGGAAACGTTAACTCCACTCATGTTCAGGGTAAGAAGATGATGAACGGCATCGGCGGCTCCGGCGACTTCTCTCGCTCGGCTTCACTGGTAATCTTCACAACATCCTCGATTGCCAAGGACGGA
The DNA here is from genome assembly GCA_963617285.1 of Anaerovoracaceae bacterium. Taxonomy (GTDB): domain Bacteria; phylum Bacillota; class Clostridia; order Peptostreptococcales; family Anaerovoracaceae; genus CAG-238. Next base: position 2,749 of record CAVEOR010000145.1, read on the forward strand.
GCTATCTCCTCCATCGTTCCTATGTGCCCACACGTAGACCACACGGAGCACGAGGTCATGGTAATCGTAACCGAGCAGGGCTACGCTGACCTCAGAGGACTTTCCCCGAAGGAAAGAGCAGTTGCCATCATAGAAAACTGCGCACATCCAGACTACAAGGATGCCCTCATGGACTACTTCAAACGTGCTTGCGAGCAGGCACCATGCCAGACTCCGCACATCCTAGACGAAGCCCTCTCCTGGCACAGC
>CAVEOR010000146.1:0-2969 GCA_963617285.1 Anaerovoracaceae bacterium
TTCGGCTCGCCCTCAGCAATCTTCGCGTTGAAGAGGGTCAGCTTTATCTTGATGTCTGGGTACTCGTGAATAACCTCCATGAAGACTGAACCAACTTCCACCGTCACATCAAGCTCCTCGTGGCACTCACGAATCAGAGCCTCCTCTTTCGTCTCGCCAGGCTCAACCTTGCCGCCGACGAACTCCCAGAGAAGTCCCCGTGCCTTATGCGCTGGCCTCTGGCAAATCATAAATCTATCTTCGTCCCATATCAGGGCTGCTACAACATCTCTCATCTTGTTTTCAACTCCTTTTTCTCGAGAAAGCATCCGTCCTCGTGAGAATAAATCACGCCCACCGCCTGCAAATATGCATAGATAACGGTCGTTCCCACGAACTTCATGCCGCGTTTCTTCAAATCTTTTGATATAGCATCAGACAGCGGCGAGTTTGCAAGCCCTGTCTCGTAAACCACCTTGCCATCCGTCCACCGCCAAATATAATTCGAAAAACTGCCGCACTCCAGCTGAATCTGGCGAAATACCCGTGCATTGGTGACGGCAGCTTGGATTTTCAAACGATTTCTTATAATCCCAGGATTGTTTCGAAGCTCCTCTAACTTTTCTTCTCCATAGTCGCAGATTTTATCTATATCGAAATCGTCAAACGCCTCCCTGAACGCTTCCCGCTTATTGAGCACGCATTCCCAAGATAGCCCCGCCTGAAAGCACTCCAAAATCAGCATCTCGAAAAGCTTATGGTCGTCGTATACTGGAACGCCCCATTCCTCGTCGTGATACCTGACATATAGCTCATTTTTCGGATTCGCCCAGCGGCACCGCACCTTCCCATCCAGCCAGTTCATCGCCTCGCTCCTATCTTAACTCAAAATCATTATTTCAAATATTTACCCAAATACTCGTTCACGCAATCCCGCACATCGTCAGCTATTGCGGCTGCACGAGTTTTCTCCATACCGATTTGGGATCCAACCGCCAGCAAGTCATCTTTGCTTGGGTTTCTGCCATTGCCGTGCACACTCGTCGCATGTTCACCAAAGAGCGAATTGCTATATGTCAGGTCATACGCAGGCGCAAGCCTCCAACAACTTTCCGACTCATCATACAGGAAGCTAAAATTCTTCGCATGGTCATCCCGATTATGAGCAAACACATTGAAACACATCAGTCGATAAAGCTTTTCTACTTCAGCAAAATCATCCGTCAGCTTCAGACATGCCTTCATCAAAACATCGTAATCCAAAGCCAAATCCTGCTGCGAAGTTTCAAGAAGCCCCGCCGCAGATATTACATGAACCCGCTTGACATTTCCATTTTCGTCAATAATCCTGTCAAACCGCTTTGTTCCAAAGTATCCGCTACATTTCTCGGAAGCAAAAAGCCTCGTCTCAGCCATTTCTATACCGCAGGCACGAGCACACTGCGCATACTCAAACTCTTGCAAGCCGATTTCTGGACTATCCTCAAGTGCAGGGAATTTTATTATCCAGTCCTGCCCGTCAATCTCAGTCAAAATCTTCGGACGCGCACCACCAGAGGATCCACCGAGGCTAAATAGTCCATCCAAATTGCCGCCATTATCATCCTCACGAGAAACGCTGTCTTTATCCGTCGAAAGAATCTTGCTACATTCCGTAGCGATTTCGTCAAGGTTTCTCAGCTTGTTTTCTTCGCCAAGTTCAAGCTTAGGCACATATTGGAGTGCACCCATGCCAGAGCCACCAACGATTGCAAGCCTATCTATTCCACTCAGCTCCAGCGGCTCGATTCCGTGTCTTCTCAGCAATCTGTCTACAAGGAGCCTTCCCCAGCCGCCTGGCAAACTATCAGCAAACACACCAAAAAGCCCGTCAAAAGGCAAAATTTGCGGGATGTGTACTTCATTGTCAAGCGGAAGCGAAAACGGACTTATCGAAAATCCCTCAGCAATCCACTCGTCGCTATATTGAAACGCCGCCAGATGATTTTGGTAAAGCGCCAGCGTTCCAACATTTCTGCCCTCATAGAGGACCTGTAACTTACTAACCTTGTTCACGGATAATCTCCTCTATGCTCGAGAAAGGCACGTTCTCAAAGATGTGAATTAGCTCGTCATCGATACCGAGTGCAATCGAAATCTTGATAAGTGAACGCAAGGAAATCTCCCCGCTCGACTCAAATCGCTTGAGCGAGCCAAGGCTCACGCCCGACTTATTCGCAAGCTTCTCCTGCGAAAATCCCTTTCTCTTCCTGATGATTCTAATTTTCTCCGCCATATCGAGCTGAATCTCGCTCGGCGTCTTCCTATCAATCTCTATCATGGCTAATATTTTATCCAATCCCGCCCAAAAAGTCAATAAATAGCTAATATTTTATCTATGCTTCGTACACATTCTGTGCACTCACGCCGAGCCGCTTTGCCACACTCTCTATGCAAAAAATCGCAAACTCTCCATTGCAAATTGTGCAACAACTTGTTGCATAATTACTTTTCTCAATCAAAGCGCTACTTATTTCAGGCTGTCAACCCAAGATGCGAGCTCTTTGCTGCTTGCGCTTGCCCTCAGTACCTTGCCTTCGATTAACTTGGCGCCTTGACAGCTCGGTGCCAGCTTCTGGTTCGTCTTGCCCATGCCGCTGCCGCCAGATGTCGCAAACGGGATAATCGTCTTTCCCTTCATATCGTAGCTTTCCAAGAAAGTGTTGATAATCGTCGGTGCAACATACCACCAAATCGGGAAGCCCACGAATATAGTATCGTAATCACCCATATTGCCAAGCTTTTCCGCAATCTCAGGCCTTGACGCAGGATCATTCATCTCGATTGTGCTGCGCGCACTCTTATCCATCCAGTTAAGATCCGCCTTCGTATATGGCACCGCTGGCTTAATCTCAAATAAATCCGCGCCAACGGTCTCCGCCAGCGTCTTAGCCAACCTCTCCGTCACACCCGATGCCGAAAAATATGCTACAAGTTTCTTACTCATTTTC
>CAVEOR010000147.1:0-2952 GCA_963617285.1 Anaerovoracaceae bacterium
TTCGTTCTAAAATTCAAAATAGTAAACGCTACTCGGTCTTGATAGCCTCCAGCGCTGGGATCTTGACCGCCTTATTCGACGGATAGTAGCCCGAAGCCAGCCCGACCGCAATCGCAAACAGGATTGCGAACACCACGAGCCAAAGCGGAATGACCGAAATTCTCGAAATGCCCTCGCCACCGATTAGGCCCTGAATTATAGCCTCTTTGGTGAATCCCGTGCCGAACGAGACGACATTTATTATATCCGAAACTATATAGCTGAACACAATGCCGACTATGCCGCCCATGAGCCCTATCATGCCGGATTCCATCAGGAACATCGCCCTGATATCGCGAACATAGCAGCCCAGCGATTTCATGATGCCGATTTCCTTGGTTCTCTCAGAAATGGACATAATCATGGTGTTCATGATGCCAATAGCCGCTACGAAGAGCGAAATTGCGCCGATTCCGCCGAGCATCATCTGCGTCTGGCGAGCGCTCTTTTGCATCTCCTCTCGATAGCTTTGCATCGAGCTCGTGTTATATCCGAGTGACTTTATCTGCGACTCCACCTCGGTTACCGTATCGATATCCGTCGCCTTGACGTTGATGCTCGTATATTCGGTCTTGCCTGCAGGCGTGCCCGTGAATGTTGAAATTATATCCTTGAGCGTATTGATGCTGACCAGGAGCCCAGAAGAGGTCTCGTAGCCCTTCGCATAGTCCTCAGCAACCGTGCCCGTAACCTTAAGCTCGCGGTCGTAATACTTGGTATTATCAGCAGAATCAACCACCCTAATCGTTATCGGCGTCGTGTCAAAGTTTACATACGGATCGGGCAGGTCGGGATCCTTTATCTGGTTATAGTTTTCGTCATAGAGGGCGCTGTAGTAGTCAATCATGTTGCTGCCCTCTGGAAGGAGCGTATCCTCGAATTGATAAGCAAAATATCTGCCCGAGACAGCTTCATCCTTGCCGTTTGCAGCCGCAACTCCCTCAGTGAATTCGTAGCCCATGTCCTCCATGGCCTCCGTATCTATGCCGTAAAGATCGACATAGCTAACCTTGTATCGGTTGTTCGCGCCCGCATAGCACTCAAATGAGTATTCGTAATTTTGATACTTGGGCATGACTGACTGCACGCCCGCGATTTCCTTAAATGAGGTGACTGCGTCGTCGTCGAGTTTTGTCTGCTTCCCGTCCGTTGTCTGCCCCGAGTAAACTTCAATAACGGTCAAATCCCCCATGTTCTCAATTGACTGGTTGATGGACTCCGTCATGCCTATACCTATCGACACCATTACGATAATCGAGGTACAGCCGATGAACACGCCAAGAACCGTCAGGAATGTACGTCCCTTTCTCCGCATGAGACTTTGGACGCACATGTTCCAAATATCTGAAAATCTCATTTATTTATCCCCTTTATCGTTGTTTGCGTCTGCGCTGCCCGAGCCACTGCCGAGTTCCTCGTCCCAGCTATCCCAAAGTTCCTGTTCCTTCTTAGCGAGCTTTGCTTTCTTGACTTTCTTGAGAACGATGATAGCTGCAACGATTACGACTACTGCGACGATAGCGAATACCCACCAAGGGATGCCGCCACCCTCGTCCACCGGCGCTATGTCTCCGCCGTTGTCATCTGGAACATAAGGCTCTGCCGCCTCCACGTTCATAACGCCTGTAAATACGCGCTCTTTCTCGTCGCCATTTCCGTCCTCGTAGTTAATAGTAACGGTGTAGTTGTTTTCGCCTACCGCGTTTGGAGTCACAGAAAATACAACGGTGCCGCTCTTGCCCGGCTCGATGTTTCCGATATTCTGGCTCGAGATTGCCGTATAAAGGTCACCTTCTACATTCGCCTCGACATTGGAAATCGAGGTTTTGCTCTTGTTTACATAGTTAAGAGTGATGGTCGTTTCCATTCCCTCCTGAATGTAATCAGGAATCACCGGGTCAGAAATCTCGAATTTATCTGGCTGATAAAGAGGAACCGTGAGCTTGGTTTCCGCCGTTGCCTGCGTCCTCGTCTTGTTGTCTACATATTCGTACTTAAAGCTGATGGTAACCGTCTCGGAGCTGGTCTCAATGGTCTTGAGGACTCTCATTGGCACGCTAACGGTGGCCGACTTGCCTGGCTTTAATTTATCAAAATATGAAGTGTTGCTCGATCCGTTCAGCGTGATGTTCGTGCCTGGATCAACTGTAACTACTATGTTCTCGGCTTTGATGCTTCCGCTGGTGTTCTTGAAGCTGAAGCCGAAGTTAAACTCGCTGCCCGCCGCAACGGATGAACCGCCGTAGTTGAATTTGGTTACGATGATGTTAGGAACTGGACTTGCAGTCTTCGTCTCGTCCGTTGTCTCGTCTGTCTTGCTCGTCGTCTTTGCTGGAACGGTTACGCTACCCTTCGCGGATGTGCTCTGGGTGCTTACCCTGTTATAATAATCAAAATCTAACTCGCAGTCGATGTTCTGCGTCTCGCTGTCAATTTTGCTCGTGCCCTTTACCTGAACCGTTACGGAAGCAGTCTTGCCAGGGTTGATGCTGGTGAGCTCATATGCAGTCGTGCCGCCTACGATGGTGATTCCAGCGGATGGTGTGAGAGTGATAACAGGGTTCTGCATCACTGCCTTGCCGACGTTCTTGACCGTGATTGTGATAGCCTCAGTCTTGCCAGACTTGAGGTCGCTGGTCAGCTCATTGCGGCTAAAAATCGCCTTCGGAGCTGGGAGCGGGTCTGGGGTGTAGGTGGATGTGCTGTCGTCTTCCTTTGGCTCGGTGTATTCCTTGGCTTCTGTCACCGTGACTGGAAGTTCTTGATATACACTACCACCTGCATTAAGCATGAGAAGTAGCTTCTGTCCAGTTCCCTTGTATGTAAGGCTAGAAACTGTAATCGTGAATGTTTTTTTATCTTCACCTGTGGTTGATGGAACACCACCGCTGAAGTCGTCTGCAACCCTAGAAA
>CAVEOR010000148.1:0-2916 GCA_963617285.1 Anaerovoracaceae bacterium
CGCAGGGCGAGAAACCACAAGACGGCGAGCAAGCCCAAGAACGCAGACGCCATGGACTACAAATATGCGACAGCCTTCGAGGCACTGATCGGATATTTGAACCTCACAGACGACACGGCTCGCATGGAGGAAATCATCTTCCACGCGTTCGAGATAATTGACGACAACCCGAAGGGAGGCAAGTGAATTGGACAGCAGACTAAGGGAAATAATCGAAAAGAGCAATAACATCGTTTTCTTCGGAGGTGCAGGCGTATCGACGGAGAGCAACATCCCGGATTTTCGCTCCGAAAAAGGCTTGTACAGCGCGCAGCAGCAATTCGGCAGAAGCCCAGAAGAGATGCTTTCGCACAGCTTTTTCGTGACGCACACAGAGACGTTCTTCGACTATTATAAGAACAACCTTATTTACCGCGACGCACAGCCGAACAAGGCTCACCTCGCACTTGCAGACCTCGAGAAGGAAGGCAAACTCAAGGCTGTAATCACGCAGAACATAGATGGATTGCACCAGAAGGCAGGCAGCAAGAAGGTTTACGAGCTTCACGGCTCCGTCAGCCGCAACTACTGCATGGACTGCGGAGCGCCATACGACATAGATTTCATCATGGACGAAGCGAACTGCAAGAATGGGGTACCGATTTGTCCGAAGTGCGGCGGAATCATCAAGCCAGATGTAGTGCTTTATGAAGAAGTTCTCGACGAAAACTGCCTCGCAGGCGCAATCAACGCAATAGAGCAGGCAGACGTTTTGATAATCGGCGGCACATCGCTCGTCGTTTATCCAGCGGCGGGGCTCATCCGCTACTTCCGCGGCAGCCACCTCGTGCTCATCAACAAGCAACCGACGCAATACGACCACATGGCAGACCTGGTGATAAACGACTCAATCGGCACGGTCATGGATATGAGCGTATAATAAATAGGAGAAAAAATATGTCAGGATTATTTAACAGACTCAAGAAATTGACAATAGAGAGAGACGACGCGATTTTCGTGGCGATCGACTTCCAAGAGAAGCTCATGCCAGCGATGGCAGATAAAGAAGAGCTCGAGAAGAAAATCGTTAAGCTCGCTAGCGGCATGAAGGTGCTTGGAATTCCAACGATCGTGACGCAGCAATACACTAAGGGAATCGGACAAACGATACCATCGGTCGCAGAGGCACTCGGCGAGTTCGAGCCGATCGACAAGACGACGTTCAGCTGCATGAAGAACGAGGAATTCGTCAACCAACTGGAATCGCTCGATAGAGGCACGGTTATCCTCGCAGGCGTAGAAGCGCACATCTGCGTAGAGCAGACCGCAATCCAGCTCCTGGAAGATGGTTACGAAGTTGCGCTCGTGACGGATTGCATTCAGTCAAGAGACCCGAGAAACAAGGAAATCGCAATCCAGAGAATGATTCAGGCGGGCGTTATCCCGACGAGCTACGAGAGCGTGCTGTACGAACTTCTCGGCGGCTCGAAGGCTCCAGAGTTCAAGGCAATCTCCGCCATCGTAAAATAAGGCCTCTGAAGGCAAAAACTTTTGTTAAATAAACTACTTTTGCGGGGATACTTGCTTTTTCCTGCGAAGGTGGTATATAATAAGGACAGATGTATTGAAAAAAGAACAGGGATTTTGTTAAAAAATTAACCACAAATCCTTGCTTTTTGTGTTATTGTGTGATTAAATATAACCTGTAGACAGAAATTGAATTTTAACTGTGTACAGAAAACCACGTATCACATATCTAAGGAGGATATATTAAATGAAAGAAGTTGTAATTGTAAGTGCAGCAAGAACACCAATCGGTAGCTTCGGCGGTTCCCTGAAGACTATCCCTACTAGAAAATTAGGCGCTATCGCTATCAAGGCAGCAGTTGAAAGAGCTGGAATCAAGCCTGAGATGGTTGACGAAGTTATCATGGGCGCAGTTCTCCAGGGCGGTCTTGGACAGAACGTTGCTAGACAGATGACACTTGACGCTGGTCTTCCTATCGAAGTACCTGCAATGACTATCAACAAGGTTTGCGGTTCTGGTCTTAGAGCAGTTGAACTCGCAGCACAGATCATCAAGGCTGGCGACGCTGATATCGTAGTTGCTGGTGGTGCTGAGAACATGTCCGCAACAGCTTACGCTATGCCAGCTGGCAGATGGGGCGCAAGAATGAACAACACTCAGATGGTTGACATGATGGTAAACGATGGTCTTTGGGACGCATTCAACGGATATCACATGGGTATCACAGCTGAGAACGTTGCTGAGCAGTGGGGAATCACTAGAGAAGAACTCGACGAGTTCTCCGTAATCTCCCAGAACAGAGCAGAAGCAGCTATCAAGGCTGGTAAGTTCAAGGACGAAATCGTTCCAGTTGAGATCCCTCAGAGAAAGGGCGATCCAATCATCTTCGATACAGACGAATTCCCTAAGTTCGGAACAACAATGGAAAAGGTTGCTAAGCTGAAGGGCGCATTCAAGAAGGACGGCGTTGTTACAGCTGCTAACGCTTCCGGTATCAACGATGCTGGTGCTGCAGTAGTAGTAATGAGCAAAGAAAAAGCTGACGAGCTTGGAATCAAGCCTCTCTGCACAATCAAGTCCTATGCTTCCGCAGGCGTAGATCCTTCCATCATGGGCGTTGGACCTATCCCAGCTTCCAAGAAGGCACTCGACAAGGCTGGCCTCAAGATCGAGGACATGGACCTTGTAGAAGCAAACGAAGCATTCGCAGCTCAGTCCCTCGCAGTTAGAAAAGACCTCGGTCTTGACCCTGAGAAGACTAACGTAAACGGCGGCGCAATCGCTATCGGACACCCAATCGGAGCATCCGGCTGCAGAATCCTCATCACTCTTATCTACGAAATGATGAAGAGAGATTCCAAGTACGGCCTTGCAACACTTTGCATCGGCGGCGGCATGGGAACTGCACT
>CAVEOR010000149.1:0-2893 GCA_963617285.1 Anaerovoracaceae bacterium
CCTGAGTCGGATTTGCTTGAATCAGTATTGCCTGGCTCGGTTTTGCTGGTGTCGGTCTTGCTTGAGCTGTCCTTGCCGCCCGTAACCTCGATGTAGCCGTCTTTTGTCGTGAACACTACCTTCTTGATATTGGTATCGTAGGCTGTAATGCTGCTCTCGGTGAATGAAATCGCCTTCTTGCCGTTGGTCGCTCCGTCCTTGACCTTGAATGTCAGCGTTATGAGCACTCCGTTATCTGTGCAGTTTTCTTCCTGCAGTGAGTTAATCCAACCGCAATAATACGGAACCTTGCTAAGCTTCTGACTGTTGCTCGTGCCGCCAAGGAGCTTGCCGTTCTGCTTGCCTGTTAGCTCAAGCTGCGTTGAGTCGTACTGCACTGAAAAATCTATCGATGTGATGCCAGGGTTCCCGGAAATCGCTACTGTCAGATCTACGCTGTCTCCTGGGGTTGCTGTGGCTGATGAGATGGTGATAGCTGGGCTTGCTGCAAACGCTGTTGCTGCAAAAAATGGCAGAGATGTAATCACCAATGCCGTACTCAAAATCAATGCTAATATCTTCCTTCTCACCTGACTTTCCCTCCTCGCATGTTTCACAATTTCTTCACAATCTATTTTAACGAAAAAACCGGTAAAAGGCAATATTTTTTTTACATTTTTTCGATCCAAAATCTATTTTGTATTCGTTGCGATGTTTGCAGCTTTTGCTACGTGGTACATGAGCAGCGCGGTGGTTACTGCGCCGACTCCGCCTGGAACCGGTGTGATTGCTGCGGCTCCGTTTGCACTTGCGATTCCTTCGTAATCTGCGTCGCCGCACATCTTATCGTTCTCGTCAAAGTTGATTCCTACATCTATAATTACCTGCTTGCCGTTCACGTGCTCAGCGGTAATCGTGTTTCTCCTGCCCGTCGCACAGATGATAATATCCGCATCCTGGCAGACTGCCTTGAGCTCATCCGCTGGCGTCTTGCTGTGGCAGACGGTAACCGTTGCATTACGATTAAGTAGCATAATTGCAGCAGGCTTTCCTACTACGAGGCTGCGGCCAACTACCACCACGCGCTTGCCAGCTACATCTATACCATAATATTTGAGAATCGCCATAGCGGCTTCTGGCGTGCAAGGCGGGAAGCCAAGCTGTGCTCCAGTAAATATGCCTCCGAGCGTTCTTTCGGTGATTCCGTCGATATCCTTTTCTGGGCGAACGTGATTGCAGATTTTCTCTTCGTCCATGCTATGCGGAAGCGGGCGGAACATGAGCAAACCATGAATATTCTCCTGCTCGTTTATGAACTTGACTATGTCCAGAACGTCCGATTCGTCCGCCGATTCCTCTAATATGAATTTTTCTATGTGAATGCCGAGGCTAGCGGCTTTCTTGACAGCGCTGTTCTCGTATGCGATATCGCTTTCGTTGTTTCCGACCCTGAGGATTGCAAGCGTCGGCACGATACCGTTTTCTTCGATAAGCCTTGTCGCCTCCCCGCGCGTTTTCTCATCTATCCACTCGGCTACGGGTTTGCCCTTTAGAATTTCCATTTATTCCTCGTCCTCCTCGACTTCCTCTTCATCTTCATCTTTTTCGTAATCGTACCAGGAGACTCTCGCCGCATTTTCAAACAAAATCGCTCTATCGAATGCTTCCTGAAGGTCCGCACCGACTACACACATGCCGTGATGAGCCATGACAACGCCTGCTCCATCGCCAAGCGCAGATGCAACGTTCGTCGCAAGCTCGCGAGTGCCAGGAGCCGCATATGCGGAAATCGGAATTACCCTGCCGAATGTCTCCAGAGCCTCAGCCTCCTTGGAAGGAATCGGAATTCCCTTGCAGGCTGCCGCGAACACGCTCGAATTCATCGCATGCGTGTGGATAACCGCCTTAACATCATCCCTGCTATTATAGACTGCCGCGTGCATGGAAAGCTCGCTGCTCGGTTTGTTCGAACCATCAGCCTTCAGAGTCTTGAGGTTGACCTTGACAATGTCAAGTGGCTCAAGCTCGCTGTAGCTGATTCCCGACGGCGTTATCAAAATATTTTCGTCGTCAAGTCTAACGGATAGATTCCCCCACGTGCCTATGATGAGCTTCTTCTCAACGAGTCTGTTTGCGAGTTTGATGAGCTGAGCTCTGAGTTCCAATTCTTCGTCCGCGAGTTCAACCATTGGAACCACTGGGTTCCTCGTCTGCATTGAGTAATTTTTCTCGAAGTCCTTTTTCATTTTCTTGGCGTCCTTCGTGCCGAGCGTATGAGCTCCGCCTAGGCGCTTTGCCTTCAGCTCTACCTCAGCTGCCTTCTCCGCTACGCAAACCGCAGTTGCCGCCTCCACCGGCGTGCGGCCGAGCGTAATCGAATAGCCGATTCCGTTACCCTTGCTGTCAACCGCTCTGAGCACGAGGCAGGAATTCGTCTTCTTCAGCGTCTTCTTGAGGCTCTTGCCCTGCGTCTTCTCCGAGCTTCTGCCGTCAGCGACATATACCGCAGGCCCAATAATCTGAGCCATGTCGTCGAGAGCCGCACCGAATGGATTTGCGTCTGCAAGGCACTTCTGCAGGTAATGTGTCTGCGAGAAAATCAAAACTTTCTTGCCTTTCTTGGAGTACGGGATTCTCTTGATGTTCAGCTGCTCGATGTCGTCCATCGTGAGCTTGGTGAGATCCGCACCGTTTCTCGTGCCGAAAACCAGCCCGTCAGCTGGCTCGTACAATACCTTCGTTCCTTCAGCCTTGGCATAGCCATGTGCATCCAGAATTTCTATACATTTCTTAAACTCATCAAAAATCTTTTCCGTCAAACTGTTTACTACTTCCATCATCAAAATTTACCTTTCACATTTTCTATTCGAAGTGCTTAATTATCCGAGCTTTCGAAGCCCCCCCCGAATACTTT
>CAVEOR010000150.1:0-2149 GCA_963617285.1 Anaerovoracaceae bacterium
AATGATTGTCTATGTGGATGAGCGAGTAGCCGACAACGTGATAGTCGCTTTTGTCCCTGATCATCACGAGCATGTGAGCGGGGTCGTCGATTTCGCTTGCGTGCTGCTCTGGGCTTCCAAGCCAGATAAAATCGCTGTTTTCTGGGTCTTTTTCCATGGCGATGATGTCTGGGATTTCCTCCTTGAGGGCGTCTTGTATAATAAGATGTTCGGTTTCTGCGATAATTGGACGCTTGCTAGCATCAGCAGAAGCGACTTCCGATAATTTTACCATAGTATTCACCTGTCCTTTCCTTTTTCTTTTTCCTTCCCTGAAAAGATGCTTGCCCGAATTTCTCCAAACTGATATAATTATAATATATGTGCGTGGATTTTTCAATTAAGAAAAATTTGCTATTAACTTAGAAATGCTCAGCCTGCAGAGGGCTGACGGGGGTTTAGAATGAAACTGATTTCGTGGAATGTGAACGGCCTTAGGGCTATTATGAATAAAAATTTTATGGAGTTTTTCGATGCGGCGGATGCGGATGTTTTCTGCCTGCAGGAGACGAAGCTTCAGGAAGGGCAGATTGAGATGAATTTGCCGGGGTATCATCAATACTGGAATTACGCCGAGAAAAAGGGCTATTCAGGGACGGCGATTTTCGCTAAGCGTGAGCCGATTGCGGCGACCTACGGCATCGGAATCGAGGAGCACGACCACGAGGGACGCGTGATTACGCTGGAATATCCGGAGTTCTACATGGTTTGCGTGTACACGCCGAATTCGCAGAACGAGCTTGCAAGGCTTGACTATAGAATGACTTGGGAGGATGCGTTCCGCGGGTACCTGCTCGGGCTCAAGGCGAAGAAGCCAGTCGTTGTCACGGGCGATATGAACGTGGCGCACAAGGAAATCGACCTGAAGAATCCGAGCGCAAATCACCATAATGCTGGGTTCACGGATGAGGAGCGCGGCAAGATGAGCGAATTATTGGATAGTGGATTTATTGACACGTTTAGATATTTTTATCCTGACCAGACGGAGATTTATTCTTGGTGGTCGTATCGGTTCAAGGCTCGCGACAGGAACGCAGGATGGAGAATCGACTATTTCCTCGCGTCGGAGGAGCTTGAGGGTAAGCTCGCTGGTGCGAAGATTCATACGGACGTGCTCGGCTCTGATCACTGCCCAGTGGAGCTTGAACTTAACTTATAAATGTAATAGATGTAATAGTAAAAAGGCAAATTGGAGGAAACAAAATGGGAAATTTAATTAAGCAAATCGGATTTGTAGGCATGGGAAATATGGCGCAGGCGCTTGCAAACGGATTCATCCGCAGCGGCAAGGCCGAGGCAAGCGATATGTATGCGTTTGCACCGAATCAGGAGAAGTTGCAGGGCAACGCACAGCGCATCGGTTTCAATCCTTGCGCGTCGGCAAAGGAAGCAATCGAGGCGGCAGATTTGGTTATCCTCGCTTGCAAGCCATATCAGATTGAGGATGTAGTGAAGGAGAATCAGGCGGCGCTCGCTGGCAAGCTCATCGTCAGCGTCGCTTATGGCTGGACATTCGAAAAGGCAGAGCCGATTCTGCCGAATGGCGCACATTACCAGTACATGGTGCCTAACACGCCGGTTTCGGTATGCAGCGGAACTTTGCTTGTGGAGGAGAAGAACGGCCTCACGGCGGAAGAAGACAAGGAGATTGAGAATCTGTTCAGCGGTGCGGGAACATATATGAAGCTTCCGACGCACCTCATGGGAGCTGCGAATGCACTCGCTGGTTGCGGTCCAGCTTTTCTCGCTATGGTAATCGAGGCACTCGGAGACGCTGGCGTGAAGAACGGTCTGACCAGAGCACAGGCATACTCGCTGGCGGAGAGGACGATGGAAGGCACGGCAAAATTGGCAGCGGAAACTGGTCTTCATCCAGGCCAGCTGAAGGATCAGGTTTGCTCCCCAGGTGGCGTGACGATTCGCGGAGTCGCAGCACTGGAAGAAGCGGGCATGAGAAACGCATTCATCAAAGCGGTGGATGCAACATTTTTGAAGTAAGCGAATCGACTTTGAAGTAGGCTAGAGGTTAAATTTAATGAAAGAAAAATATTCAGGAAAACAGAAATTAACTACATATCAATCCGACCAGAATAAAATCGGCCGTGCATCT
>CAVEOR010000150.1:2159-2874 GCA_963617285.1 Anaerovoracaceae bacterium
AATAGTAGTGGAAAAAAATAAGAGAGAAATTTGCGTGTTAGTTTGAAATTAGCACAATTAATTATGTAAATATAGAAGGTAAATTGATGAGTAAAGAAAAGTACACAGAAAAACAGAAACTAACAACATATCAATCAGACCAGAATAAAATCGGCCGTGCATCTGGAATTTGGCAGATTATGCAGGAAGCAGCTTGCCAGCAGATGAAGACGCAGAGGCCTTCGTATGAGGATCTGCTGGATGAGGGCAAGGCTTTGATGCTCGCCCGCGTGGATTTGGTTATACCAGAGGAAATCTATTTCGATGAGGAGGTTGAGGCGAGCTCGTGGCCTTGCCCGAGTAGCCGCGCGACATTCCTCAGAAACTATACGTTGGAGCGCGGCGGCAAGCGCATCGCAATCGCTTCGACGCAGTGGAGCCTCGTGGATATCGAGAGCCGCAAGATTCTGAAGGTATCCGAGGTTGATTTTTCGAACTACTGGATGGGTGACTATATCGAGCTCCTGCCACACAAGTTTAAGATTGCGGCGGACGATGTCGAGAAGATGAACGAGGCGGGACCTGCGGGTTACAAAGTTGTTGCATACAGCGACCTTGACTACAACGGACACATGAACAACACGTATTATCTCGATATGATTTGCGATTACATCCCTGAGCTTGCGGCGGGCACGCACAGGGTGAGCGGCATGAGAATCCACTACAGCAAGGAAGC
>CAVEOR010000151.1:0-2862 GCA_963617285.1 Anaerovoracaceae bacterium
AAGCTTTCTTGCGAGACACACAGACGCGTAAATTTTTCTCGAAAAAAGAAACAAAATTTCGCAAACATCTGTTTACTTTTTGGGCGAGATGTGATAATATGTTCGTAGTAAAAGGATGGGAGGAGAAAACCATGTTAAAAGATCGAGAGAAGCAAATTCTGGATTACATGAAGTTACAGATACAGACGAAGGGTTATCCGCCAACGGTTAGAGAGATTTGTGCGGCGCTCGGGATCAAGTCGACTTCGACCGTACACAAGGACATTGAGAACCTCGTGCGTGATGGCTACCTGATGAAGGACCCATCCAAGCCGCGTGCTCTGATGATCGTCGACCCTAAACATAAGGGCGAGAAGTCAAGGAAGGTCTACGGTCACACTGGCGAATATTCGGGCAATGCCTCTGGGGTGAGCGATGTCATTGACATTCCTGTCGTTGGGAGAGTGGCCGCCGGACAGCCGATTCTAGCGGAGGAGAACATCGACGACATGTTCCCTGTTCCCGCAAGATTCGCTACAGGCAGCGCTGTTAACTATATGCTGAAGGTGAAGGGCGAGAGCATGATTGAGGCTGGTATCATGGACGGCGACCTCATCCTCGTTCAGCAGACGAAAGATGTCCATAACGGAGAAATCGTCGTTGCCATGATTGACGGATTTGAAAGCGAGGCCACGGTCAAGACCTTCTATAAGGAAGCCGACCACATCCGCCTCCAGCCGGAGAACTCCACCATGAGCCCAATCATCGTCAAGGATGTAAACATCCTCGGCAGAGTCAAAGGCGTGTTCCGCTACTTCTCATAGTTGAAGAAATTACCGAAAGGACGTGCATCAAATGGGCAAGATGACTGTATATCACGGCAGCAATACTTCCATTCCACATCCAGAAATAAGGACAGGCCGCAACACAAAGGATTTTGGGCCTGGGTTTTATTGTACAATTCTTCGAGAGCAAGCCGAACGCTGGGCGAAACGCTATGACAATCCCATCGTCAATACCTACACCGTGCATCTAAACACTAACCTCAGAATACTCGAGTTCCGTGAGATGACAGAGGAATGGCTTGACTTTATAATAAGCTGTCGTCATGGCGAGGCGCATGATTATGACATCGTCATCGGTGCCATGGCAAACGACCAGATATACAATTTCATAGCGGACTATATGGACGGCATTATCACTAGAGAGCAATTCTGGGTAATGGCAAGATTCAAGTACCCTACTCACCAAATCAATTTTTGTACAGAAGCGGCACTTGAGTGCTTGACATTCGAACATGGTGAGGAGGTCGAGTTATGACTATGATGGGGCGAGAGAGCAAGAAATCAAATGACCTCTTCTACACTTGCAGCATAATCGACTACATCGCTCGCAAGACAAATAACAGGCGTAGCGATATCGTTGACGCTCTCGGCCAGCAACGAATTTCGAAGGTCTATGAACTGGCGGATGTTTATCATAGCGATAACATTGATAGCGTCAGTGATGAGCTCATTGAATCAGCAGGCATCCATACAGGGAGCTATGATGGAATCGCTCAGGCGAAATTTGCGGTTCCCTCACACTGGGACATCGGTAAGGTCTTCAAGCGTTTAATTCTCGGTATCGCAGCCGAGGAGAATATCGAAATCGTACCTGCACTTTTCAAGGCATACCACTCGTTTGTTTGCGAGAAGATAGAGGATTTCAACAGTAGCTTCTACTATGACTCTCCTCAGAACATCCTCAACGCCTACATCACGGGTGAAATTGAATAAACTTAAAACAAAAGGAGAAATATCAATGGTAAAACAGATCTACCCTCGCGTAGAAATCAACTTAAAATATCTTACGGAGAACGTTGCGACGGTCGTTAAGATGTGCGCCGATAAGGGCATCAAGGTCGCAGGCGTGTTCAAGGGAACGACGGGCATTCCAGAGTGCGGCAAGTGCTTTGAGGATGGCGGCGCGGCTATGATTGCATCCTCCAGGCTCGAGCAGCTCGAAGACGCGAAGGAAGCAGGGATTAAACTTCCTACCCTCCTTCTCAGAATTCCGATGCTGACGGAGGTACCAGAAGTTATCAGACTCGCGGATGTCAGCCTCAACAGCGAGGTTGAAGTGCTCAAGGCTCTCAACGAAGAGGCTGGCAAGCAAGGCAAGAAGCACAAAGTCATCATCATGGCTGACCTCGGAGACCTCAGAGAAGGCTTCTGGGACAAGGACGAAATGGTTGATGTTTGCGTAGATATCGAAAACAACATGCCGAACCTCATTCTCGGTGGCGTTGGCGTGAACCTCGGTTGCTACGGTTCAATCCTCGCAACGGCTGATAAATTAGATGAGCTCGTCGTAATCGCAGAGAGAATCGAGGCTAAGATCGGCCGCAAGCTTGAGTATATCTCGGGCGGCGCAACATCGAGCATCATGCGCGTAATCGACGGCGACATTCCTGAGAGAGTCAACCTTCTCAGAGTTGGCGAAGGAATCCTTCTCGCAAGAGACCTTGACATTTTCTATGGCTACGACATGAACATGTTGCATCAGGATGTATATACGCTCAAGGCAGAGGTTATCGAGGTTAAGGATAAGCCGACGCATCCCGTTGGAACAATCGCGGTCGATGCGTTTGGCCACAGACCGACATATGAGGATCGCGGAATCAGGAAGCGCGCCCTGCTTGGAATCGGCAAGGTCGATTACGGTAGCATCGACGAAATCTTCCCGAAGGACAAGGGCGTAGAGATAATCGGAGCTTCCAGCGACCACACGATTCTGGATATCGAAGATGCCGAGCGCGACATCAAGGTTGGCGACATCCTCGAATTCACGATCAACTACGCGTCGATCGTATACCTGACAAATTGCAGAAACGTACAAATT
>CAVEOR010000152.1:0-2828 GCA_963617285.1 Anaerovoracaceae bacterium
CGTTCAAGGCTTCAATCATAAACTTTTCCATACATCTAAAGATAATATCACACTTTTCGCCAAGATTCAATAAAAAATATGTACTTTGCATACAAATCTATACAAAAAACACCCGCTAAATAAACATCGCCATGTAATGCGGCAGTGTCATTTTACCATCGACTAATCCAATATTTCCATCAACAAGCTTATAAGCATGTTCTGGCTTGAAGTTGGAAAGATAATTATTAAGTGATGCCGTCGCAGTGTTGCCTGCTTTTACCTCAACTGGCACTACCCCGCCATCTTTTTCAATAACAAATTCAATCTCCATTGAGCTATTTTGGGTCTTGTAATAATAGAGGCTGTAGCCACGTTTTATCAAAAGCTCGGAAATAACATTTTCATAGATGCCGCCCTTTGCATTCCCTTGAAGCTTTTTTGTTAAGAGTGCAAGCTTCGTTTGCATCCCGTAACGAGCCATCAAAAGTCCGGAGTCATTCACGTAGAGCTTGAACTCATCATTCGTTGCGTTTGCCATCAACGGAAGGTATGGCTCATGCACATTGTAGCACACATGAACCAGGTTAGAATCCTTTAGCCATGTAATGCTATCACCATATTTTCTGGCATTGCCGCGCGAACCAACCTCGGCATATTTGAATTTTTTATTCTCTCTTGCAAGCTGCCTTGGCAAGCTATCGTAACAAGCTCTGATTTTCGTTTTTTCTGTACCTTTTGCATGATTTGAAATGTCATCATCATATGCAGAAAGAATCTTTTCTTGCACAGCCTGCACTTGATTGAAATCCTTGCTATCAACAAAAATCTGCACAACTTCTGGCATTCCGCCGACAACAATGTATTCGCGGAAAATGCTCTCAAACTTCTCGTTTATGTCATACGGAACCTTCTCGCCTTTATCGTAAAAACTGCGAAGGTAATCAATGCTGTCCTGCCCATACCCATAAGCCCACAGGAATTCTTCAAAATCCATAGAGTACATTGTGACCTGTCGTTCAAATCCAACAGGGATTGACTCTACTTCCTCCACTTCCTCGTCCGCATCTTGACCATAGTGAAGTCCAAGCAAAGAGCCCGATGCTATTACATCATATCTATTATCTTCAGCGAGGAACTTAAGAGCCGTCCTTGCAGCAGCACATTTCTGAATTTCGTCTAGGAAAATCAAGGTGCTCCCTTCGACAAAATTAGTGCCCGGTAAATGAGCGCTGATCCTTTTATATATCTCTTCAGCTGTTAAATCGCCTTCAAAAATTTGCTTTAAGCTTGGCTTTTCGAGGAAATTGATGTTGATAAAACTTTGATACTCAGCTTCTCCAAATTCTTCGACGATGCATGTCTTTCCAATCTGACGAGCTCCTTTGATGAGCAGGCATTCTTTGTCTTTCTTCTGCTTCCAATCCAGCAAAACCCGATACATTTTTCTCTTGAGCATAGCAAATCCTCCTGTCGAGATAATAATAGCTCAAAAGTGGCTATTTGTCAAGCTTTTGCATCATTTTGGATATCGAATCATCTAAAAAATGCATCATTTTGGACATCGAAATCATCAAAAATCGCATCATTTCGGATATTGCAATTGTTAAAGGCGGAGCCAATTGGCTCCGCCCGTTTCACATTGTCCTGCACCTGTAACTATGCGTCTACGTAGGAGCGGTCGAATTCTATTACTGTCTGGAAGTCTGGGTTGTAGGCGGTGACGGCATCTGCGAGCGTCTTTCGGATTTCCTCGCCGCTGATCTTGCAGCCTGGGGCGATGGCAACGTCGAAGATTACGTTAGTGTGAGTCGGGCCAGGTACCAGGCGCAGGTCGTGGAAATTCAAGACGCCGTCCATATTGGCGATGGTCTCTCTGAGAATCTGCTTCAGCGGCTCGCGGTTCGGGTCGCTGACGTTGATCGGATCCATGTGAACCGTGCAGCTGATGTGCAGCTTCCTTGCGACCTCGTGCTCGATATTGTCAATCATGTCGTGGCTGACCATGATGTCAACCGCCGCATCAACCTCCGCGTGCAGTGATGCGAACACTTTACCTGGGCCGTAATTGTGCACCGCCAAGTCGTGAACGTCCAAGACGCCCTCGTGCTCGAGCGCAATCTCCTCAATCGCCTTGACGAGCTCTGGATCTGGAGCTTCGCCGAGCAGCGGGCTAACCGTCTCGCGAACAAGCCCGATTCCCGACCAAATGATGAACAGCGCAACCGCCACGCCCATGAACCCATCGATTTGCAAGTCGAAGAAATGCCCAATCAAGAGGCTCACGAGAACCGCTGTCGTTGAAATTACGTCGTTGCGGCTGTCTGCACCAGTTGCCATCAGGGTGAGCGAATTTATCCTCTTGCCAGCGCTCACGTTGAACGAAGCCTGCCAGATTTTAACTCCGATAGCCAGCAGAAGCACGATAACCGTCGTCATGCTGAATTCAGTCGGCGTAGGATTCAGAACCTTATCCACGGAACTTTTGCCGAGCTCAATTCCAACTACTATAATAATGACGGATACGAGAAGACCCGCCAGATATTCGATTCTCGCATGTCCATAAGGGTGTTCTTTGTCCTCTGGCATTGCGGCGAGCTTGAAGCCTATCAGCGTAATCAGCGACGATGATGCGTCCGCCAAGTTGTTGATTGCATCGGCCACGATGGCTATACTCCCCGATATCAACCCAACAGCGATTTTCATCGCGCACAGCAATGTATTCGACAGGATTCCAACTACACCCGCAACTTTGCCATATTGATCCCGCACATCGGGATTCTTCACATCCTCGTAATTGCGGATTAACTTTCTAAATAAAAATTCGTTCATTTTCTTCCTCCGATTTC
>CAVEOR010000153.1:0-2824 GCA_963617285.1 Anaerovoracaceae bacterium
GTCAGGCCCTTCATAGTCTGCTGCTGGAAAAGCTTGCGGATTTCCTGCTTGTGCAAGAGCAACTTTCTCTCCCTCAGCGGGTCAACGTTGAAGCGATTTCCCTGCTCATACGGGCTGATGTTCATGCCATATATCATCATTTCGCCGTCCTTGATTCTCGCATAGCTTTCCTTGATGCTGACCTTGCCCTGCCGCACGGACTTGATCTCCGTCCCAGTCAGCACAATGCCCGCCTCATACGTCTCCTCTATGAAAAAATCATGATACGCCTTCTTGTTATTAGCAACTAACTTTCTTTCCTTCTTACCCATTTCCAAAACTCCCTAATCTTCCTACACATTCCGAACAGCGCCTGCCCGCGAACATCAAGCCCAAGCCTCGCTCGCACGCAATCGCTCTCCTAGAACGTCTTGATATTATTGAACGGATAAAGCCTAATGATAACCTTGCCGATAATGGAATCCTCGCTGATGGTTCCGACCGCCTCCGAACGGCTATCCTGGCTCACCGCCCTGTTATCGCCCATCACGAAAAGCTCGCCCTCCGGCACAGTGATTTCATCCATCTCGCCGGAAACGCCCTGCTCCGCGACATAAGGCTCATCGATTTTCTCTCCGTTCACATACACGTAACCTTCCTTGATGGCAATCGTGTCGCCCGGCAGACCGATGATGCGCTTGATGAGATTTTTCTCTTTGCCCTCCTCGTCCGTAAGCTCAGACTTGAAGACGATAATGTCGCCACGCTCCTCCTCGCCGAACAGCGTGTACGCCTGCCTGCTCGTGATTACGTAGTCGCCCGGCTGGAAATTCGGCTCCATCGAATGCTGCTGAATGACAATCGGTTTGAGGAAAATCAAAATTATCCCCGCGATAATCACCGCAATCACAATATCTTTAACCCAATCGAGTATATTTTTTAGCATGTTTTCTTACCTCTTATTTCTCCAAAATATCACCAAAGATTCGCTTCTGAATCCTATCAAAATCGCTCGGCAGCCGAGACTCAACTACCAGCGGCGCCCCTCCGTAGTCCTCAAACACAAGCTTGTACGCATGAAGCAGCTGCGTCGAGAGCCCGAACTGCCGCTGAACCTCCGCATTGACCCGCCTATCGCCGTACTTAACATCGCCGATAATCGGATACCCAGCCTTCGCAAGGTGCGCGCGGATCTGATGCGTCCTGCCTGTCAGAATCTCAACCTCGACGAGCGTGTAATCCCTGCCATTATATTGGGCGCTCGCAATCGGCCGCGCGATGGTCTCCATGAACTTGCCGTCGTCGCCCTCCGAATGCACGCTGACCAGGTTCCTGTCCGCATCCTTGGTCATCCTCGCTCTGAGCCGAACTGCCTTCGAAAGCTTGCCAGCCACGATCGTCAGATAAAGCTTATGCACCTCATCCTTTTCTCGTATCAGACGATTGAGATTCTGCAGAGCCGCTGCGTTCTTCCCGAAAACCACGAGCCCTGTCGTGTTGCGGTCGAGCCTGTTGGCAGGCGCCGGCACGAAGGTCGTCTCCGTTCGCGGATTGTAGTCGCCTTTTTCTATCAAATAATCTATGACTTGGTTCGCGAGGTGGTTTTTCTTCTCGGTTTTGTCGCCGTGCGTGAGCAAGCCGAACGGTTTCTCCACCACCAAGATGTTCTCATCCTCGTAGGCAACTCGGAATTGCTTCTTCACCTTGACGTGAGTTTTTTCTTTCCGAAGCCCCGCCGCCGTCTCGTCGCTAACGTAGATCGTCAGCTCGTCGCCGCTCGCCAGCATCGTCTGCTCGCCCGCCCGCTTGCCGTTGACTTTCACGTCCTTGCGGATGAGTTTGTATATCGTGCCGAGCGTCGCGTTGTTGAAATATTTTTTCAAGAAACGGTCGAGCCTCTGCCCCGCCTCGTTTTCCGTAATCACAATCTTAAACATACGACTATTATACAACAAATTCACTTGAGATAAAAGCGAAAATGTGCTAAAATATCCGTAGAGTTTTCGTCCGGGCGCATGCGGCGCGCTTGGGGCGGAGGCAAGCACCTAATTCGGAGGTAAAAATGAACAAGTTTAAGGATTTTATTTACGATAAAAACGATGTCATCATTGCGGCGGCGATTTTGATTGCGGCGGCATTGATTATTTGGTGGCGGCTGAACGTGATTCTCGACTATCCGCAGCAGCTGGTTAACAGTGGTACAGACACGAATGTGACTGAGATTACAGACGGCGGCGATGCGACGGACGCAAGTTCGGTGGACAATGCGGATAACGGAGATGCGGCTGGTAACGGTGATTCTGGCGACTCTAACGACAGCGGAGATGCGACGACCGAGCCAACCGAGACATGGGCAGATGGCAAATTGACCAAGGATGTAGAAGTCAATGTTGACGGCGCGACGGCCTCCGCAGCAATCCAATGCCTGATTGACGCTGGGCTCTTTGATGATTACGCTGATTACAAGTCAGCTTGCGATTCGCAGGGTCTCAACGACGAAAAGGTAAGCGCTGGCACGTTCACATTCGCCAAGGGTTCAACAAAGGCACAGATTGCCCGCAAGGTCAACTGGAGCTAAGCGCAGGTGCGCAGACTCGCAGGCCGACCAGGTCAAACTAAATCAGACAGTCAAAGAAATTTCTATATATCAGGAGGAAAATTATGGCATTAGTTACAACCAAGGAAATGTTTGCAAAAGCGCTCGTATCGGATTACGCAATCGGTGCTTTCAACGTTAACAATATGGAGATTATTCAGGGTATCGTAGACGCAGCGAAGGAGGAGAAATCCCCGCTCATCCTGCAGGTTTCCGCAGGTGCGCGCAAATACGCTCGCCCAGCTTATC
>CAVEOR010000154.1:0-2781 GCA_963617285.1 Anaerovoracaceae bacterium
ATCGCCGCAATCTGCCGCATGGAAGCCTCAATCGCCTTGTCCATGTTCGCATTGTCGCAGTTGACCGAAGCCGTCGTCTGGCTTCTCATGCCCTTCTTGATTCGCGTCTCCTCAAATGCGAAAACCTGACTCGACGCGCCCATAAGCGCAAGCATATCACTGATGTAATCCGCCTTCTTGATGTAGACGATATGCTTGCTCCCGCGCACGACCGTCTTGCACGACAGATCCACGAAGGAATTGATGAGCCTCCGCAGGTCCTGCGCCATCGTCTCCGAGTTCAGCACGAACTCCAGGTCGTAGCCCTTCTCCGGGTCGCTCATCGTGCCCGCCCCGAGGAAAACCCCGCGCAGGTACGCTTTCTTGCAACACTTCGTGCGCACGACCCCGTCGTACACGCCGTCCGAGAAGTAGTTGTTGCCTTCCTTGATGAGCAGCATGCCCGTCTCACGCAAAATCTGCTCGCTCAGGTTCTCCGCGTCAATCGTTATGCTGTAGGAATACTTCCTGTTTGCCCCCGCCTTGCCGACGGACTTACCCTCGCCGATCTCAAGCTTGGTCTCTATCCCGAAGTAATCCTGAAACAGCTTCTTGTAATGCCTTGCAATCGCAGGGTTCTCCGTCGTTATCCTGATCAGAAACTTCCCGCGCCCCTGCAAGCCAATGCTCCCAGACACGCGAAGAAAGCCAGAAATCTCCGCCAGCATACAGCACTTCTTCTCCGGCACAATCCTCGATAATTCACTTTTCGTCTCACCCGCAAACGACATCCGACATTCCTTCCTGTCTTTTTTATAATTTTTCCTCAGTTCCGACTATCGAAATCCAATCGCTTTTCTGAAACAAAAATCTAACAAGCTTAACGTTGTTCTCCGTTTCGTCTATCAAGTAAAAAGCCATGAAATTCTTTATCAAAACTGCCCTCACTTCAAATCCTCCAAGCACCGGATCGTCAATGATTTGGTGTATCTGCGGCATTGTACGCAATGATTTCACTTTCCCTTCTATTTCATCAAGCAAATCATCGGATGCCTTTGGATTTTTCAGAACAAATTTAATATAATCCGCTGCCTCAGCTATATCGGCTTTTGCCGCTTCTGATATAACTATGTTATATTCCTTCATCTCGCACCAGTTCTTATATCCGCCATTGCTTTATCAAAGTCGACAACCCTACCAGCTTTGATATCATCCAATCCTTCTTTAATCTTTGTATACAGTTCGAAACGACTTGTGAGCATCTCGTAAGTTTCAATACTCATCACAGCCAAATCGCCCTTGCCGTTTTTCGTTATAAAAACCGCCTCAGGGTAGTTGTGGCAAAAGTTTGAAATATCATTATAATTATTTCTTAATTCCGCACTTGATCTTATATTCGGCATGCTGCACCTCCTCAATATAACAAAATTATACCAAAATTTCTTTACATCGTCAAGCATTTTCACCTTGTAAACGTAGAAAAAGGGAGCCATCAGACTCCCTTTGTGGTTATTCGAACACCTCGCCTATGCGGGCGGATTTGTTTCGCTTCTTGGCTTCGTACATGCTCATGTCGGCGGCCGCAAGCAAGTCGTGCGTGTTCTTCGCATGAGCTGGGTACTCTGCGTGGCCGATGCTCACGTTCACGTCGCAAGGCAGTTCGTAAGCCGTGGCTTTGTGCCAGATGAGGTTCTGGATGTCGGCCTTGAGAAGCTCAACATTCTCGTGGGCTTCCAGAGTCCTGACGAACACGAACTCGTCGCCGCCGTAGCGAGCGCACATGCCGCCCTGTCTAACTGCCATCTCACCGAGCGCGGCAGCTACGAGCTTCAGCACCCTGTCGCCCTCGTCGTGACCGTACTCATCGTTCACCTGCTTGAATCCATCGACATCCATGAACAAAAGCACCAGTCTTTCGCCGGATTTGAGTTCATCGATTCTATCGTCAATCTGCAGGAGAAGCGTGCGGCGATTGTGCACGCCCGTGAGCGGATCGATGGAGATGAGCATGTTGACCGCGTTAATATAGGCCATGAGGAAAGATGCCGTGATGCCGAGCACGAATATCGGAGCATCCTGGAAGAAAACCTGAGCGACGAGTGCAATCACCGGTGGTACGACAAAATACACCGCCGTAAACAGTTCTTCCCTATGTGCGTAATTTTCTTTCTTTAATGACTTGAACAGGTTCTTGATGCAAGCCACGCCGATGTAGCCATAGGCCAGTACCTGCTGAGCATAGAAAAGCGGACCGCGGTGGTACACGCCCTGCGCGTCGTAATAGAACAGGCAGCCGTTGAACACTGAGACGATGAGGAGCACCGCCAGCAAAACTATCGGCAGCGCGTAGACTTTCTCTGCCTCAGTGTTTCCAATCAAATCACTCCTGCCCTTCGCCTCCGAGTACAGGAACCAGAAGTACGCGGAAATCCCGAAGCACACGAAATACCCGAAGTTAATCGCGGTAAGGATCCACGGCGTAACCGGCAGAAATCCCTCGTTTCCGATCTTCCACAGGAAGTCAAACGCGTTCGCCGCTATAACAAACCATATCGAATACAGGAAAAGCTTTCCCTGCGTCGTGTGCTTAATCGCGGCCGATTTATATGCAATGATCAGCAAAACCGCTGTGCTGAAGACATTTATTTCTGTGTAAAGAACTGCATCCATTTAAGTATATCTCCCCTCGTTGCCCTTGCCGCCCTCGCTATATTCGCGAGGCCCATGCTTCGGTGCAATTCATAATCGCAATTCGATTTCAAACGAGATAACCCGTTTGTATATGTATGATTTTGCCACAAA
>CAVEOR010000155.1:0-2749 GCA_963617285.1 Anaerovoracaceae bacterium
CCCCGAAAGCATACCTACATCATTCATATAAAGCTTGAGCAAATTTTTGCCAGCCCCGCCCCCTGGGCAACTTTCGCAAATTCCACTTGACTGGAGCACAGCGATAGAGTATAATTGAACTAAATTAAGATTACAATCAAAATTCCGCTTTCGGTTCGAGCGCAATCAGGGTTCAAATTCGCGGCGGTGGAAACCGTTGAAGAACAGTAGAAGCAATGCGAACAGATAGCAAGAGAAGAAGAAAAGCACTGCAAACTGTTTGCAAGAGAAGAACAGAAGCACTGCAAACAGATTGCAGAAACATTGCAGAACACAGCAGAGAAACGAGGAGGTACCAACTTGGCAAAGCAAGTTTTATACGCAAAGGGCGAAATTAGACGCAAGAAAATCATTTCATCGGGCATCAGACTTTTCTTGGATAACGGATACGAGAACACGACGACCGCGAAGATCATGAGCGACGCAGGCATGTCGCAATCGGCATTTTTCGCGTCGTTCGATAGCAAGGAGGATTTGCTCGGTGAGCTCGTGAAGGTCATGTTTGAGAACCAGTTCAAGATAGCCGAAGGCCTGTGCACGATGGAGAATCCGCTGCTGATGTACGCGGTAGAGACGACGATTCAGCTGCAGATCACGGAGCTCTCGGAGGCATTGCGCGGGCTTTACTTGGCGGCATATTCGCTCCCATCCACGTCGGAGATCATACACATCAGGACCGCGAAAAAATTAGCGGAAATCTTCAAGAACTACATGCCAGATGCCGAGGAAAAGGATTTCTACGAGATGGAAATCGCCTCGGGCAGCGTGATGCGCGGCTTCATGGCCAAGAAATGCGACATGTACTTCACGTTCGATAGGAAGGTTAGACGCTTCCTCGAGTGCTGTTTCAAGCTCTATGGCGTGCCGAGCCAGGACTACCTGCCGGTGATCGAGGCGGTCGCGAACATGGACCTGCAGCAGGTGGCAGAAGACGCAATCGAAGACACAACCCGCAAGGCCGAAGAAAACTTCGAAGCCGTAATGTCGATGTAACTGCGGATAAAAGGAGGAGATATTATGACATTGGAAGAAATCAAAAGAAGCGTTCTGAAGTTGGCGCCAGAATATCCAATCAAGAGAGTAATTTTGTTTGGGTCGAGGGCAAACGGCAAGCAACGCGAAGATAGCGATGTAGATCTTATAATTGAATTTTCTGAGGCAGTGACACTTCTCACGCTTTCGCAAATTAAGTACCGCCTCGAGGAAATGCTAAATCTCAGCGTGGATATAGTTCATGGACCGCTCAGAAACGATGATTTGTTAGAAGTAGGCGAGGAGGTCGAGCTGTATGTCGCATAGAGATTATATAATTATCAAAAAGGTATTATCTGAAATAAGTGTTGCGTTCGAGCTGATGGGAGAGAGCGACATGCAGCAATTTCTCGATGACGAAAAGCTAAAGAGAGCGGTTTGCATGACCGTAATCAATATCGGAGAGCTTGTAAAGAACATCAGCGACGACGCGAGAAAAGCATATTCGCATATTCCGTGGAAAGAAATTGCTGGCATTAGAGACATAACAGCGCACCGATATCAGACGCTGCGTATGGAAGACGTGTATCAGACGGTAAAAGTGGATTTCCCTGAGATAGAGAAACAGCTGAAGGCAATCTTGGCTAAAGAGACGGAAAGGTAGGTATGACATGAAAAAATTACTGAGCATTATTCTGACAGCGTGCATGATAGTGACCCTCGCGCCGATCGCATGTGGGGGGGGCGCTGCCGCAGAGCACAGCGTGGGCTGATGATAGCACGTACACAGACACAAACGGAATAAAATATACCCTCTCGACCAGCGGTTCAACCAACACTGCGACCGTCATAGGATATACAGGAAGCGCCACTGAAGTAACCATTCCGAACAAAGTGACATATGATAGCAAAGAATATACCGTAAAAAGAATAGGAGACAATGCATTTCTTTTGTGTAAATCATTACAAACTCTTAGAATCAGCGAAGGAGTCGAAAGTATAGGTCAACAAGCATTTATGGGATGTATCAATCTTACAAATGTATCTATACCAGCTTCTGTTAAAGAAGTTAAAAAAAGAGCGTTCAATGGGAATGGAGGAATTACAAGCTTTACAATAGCTGAAGGGAATCAGTACCTATCTTATGAAAATGGAGGTCTTTATGATAAAGACGGATCAACGCTGATATTGGTTACGCTTGGACAAAGTGATGAATTCAAGGTTAAAGAAGGCGTAGAAAGAATAAAAGAAGATGCCTTTTATTATTCCAGGGCGAAAAAAATAGTTATCCCAAGTAGTGTTGAAGTAATCGAAGAAGGCGCATTTTGTGGCGATGATTCCCTTGAGGAAATTGTAGTTACAGGTGGCGATTACTATTGCATAGAAGATGGAGTTCTTTTTAACAAGGACAAAACTACGCTTGTCTGCTATCCTAAAAGTAAGACTGATGAGAGCTATGCAATTCCTAATAGCGTAACATCGATAAGTAAAAGAGCATTTTACAAATGTGAATACCTCAAATCAATAACAATTCCAGGTAGCATAGAAGTAGTCAAAGGGAACACTTTCACAGAATGTAATAATCTAAAATCGGTGATAATTTCTGAGGGAGTGAAGAAATTAGAGAACAATCCGTTTTGTGAAGACGCTGGCATAAGTAATATATCAATGATATCCATACCGGAAAGTATTGAAAGCATCGGGGATGCACTTAGCGGAATTAATGTTGGAAGTCATC
>CAVEOR010000156.1:0-2732 GCA_963617285.1 Anaerovoracaceae bacterium
CTTTCTCCGAGCTGAACGACCCAATCGACCAGTACGAGAGATTCGCTGAGCAGCAAAGACAGCTCGACTGCGGCATCGATGACGAGGCTCACCCTATGGACCTCGACTTCGTAAACGCACTCGAAGTTGGTATGCCTCCTACAGGCGGCCTCGGCGTTGGTATCGACAGATGCATCATGCTCATCCTCGACCAGCCGTCCATCCGTGACATCATGCTGTTCCCGACCATGAAGCCAATCGGCGCAGAGAAGAAGGAAGTAGCTGAGAAGAAGCCAAGAGTTCTCGAGAAGGCGAAGATTGGAATCGAGCCTTTGTTCGAGGAATACGTTGACTTCGAGACTTTCTCGGCTTGCGATTTCAGAGCGGTTAAGATCAAGGAATGCACGGAAGTTCCGAAGAGCAAGAAGCTCCTTAAGTTCGTCCTCGACGATGGAACTGGCACAGACCGCATCATCCTCTCCGGCATCCACGGATATTACGAGCCAGAGGAATTAGTTGGAAAGACTGCAGTTGCAATCACCAACCTTCCACCGCGCAAGATGATGGGCGAGGACAGCAACGGTATGCTCCTGTCCTGCATCAACCAGTACGACGGCGAAGAAATGCTGAACTTCATGATCCTCGATGACCAGGTTCCAGCGGGCGCAAAGGTGTACTAATCTATAGAAAACTAAAAAGGCGGTTCTAATCTGAGCCGCCTTTTTCGAAGCGATATTGAGAACATGTGTTTGAAAGCTGAAAGGTGAATTCGAATGGCAACTGACGCAGCATCCAAATCCTACATCGCAATCGACCTCAAGTCGTTCTATGCCTCGGTGGAGTGCAAGGACAGGGGGCGCGACCCGCTGACGACGAACCTCGTTGTGGCGGACAAAAGCAGAACAGAGAAAACAATATGCCTGGCGGTGTCACCGTCGCTGAAGAGCTTTGGGGTTCCTGGGAGGCCAAGGCTATTTGAGGTTGTCCAGAAAGTCACTGAGGTGAACAATTTGCGGAGGGCGAAGGCACCGAGGCGGACGCTGAGTGCGAGTTCGGACGATATCAACCAGCTGAATGCTGACCCGTCGCTGGCGGTAGACTATATCGTCGCCCCGCCGCGGATGGCCCGCTACATGGAATACAGCACGAAAATCTACAATATTTATCTGAAATACGTGTCGGCGGATGACATCTTCGCCTACTCGGTCGACGAGGTTTTCATCGATGCGACGGACTATCTAAAGATCTACAAGATGACGGCGCACGAACTTGCGATGCGGATGATCAAGGACGTTCTGGCGGAGACTGGAATCACCGCGACCGCTGGCATCGGCACGAACATGTACCTGTGCAAGATTGCCATGGATATTGTGGCCAAGCACACGGAGGCGGACGCAGACGGCGTTAGAATCGCTGAGTTAGATGAGATGAGCTATCGCCGCCAGCTCTGGGAGCACAAGCCGATTACGGATTTTTGGCGTGTCGGCCGCGGCTATGCGAAGAAGCTTGCGGAGCACGGCATGTACACGATGGGCGATGTCGCGAGGTGCTCCATCGGGCGGCCGGGCGAGATGTATAGCGAAGAACTTCTTTATAAGCTGTTCGGCATCAATGCGGAGCTGCTCATAGACCACGCGTGGGGCTGGGAGCCTTGCACGATGAAGGAAGTCAAGGCATACCGCCCAGAGACGAACAGCCTCAGTTCGGGGCAGGTTCTCACCGAGCCGTATAACTTTGAGAAAACTCGGCTTGTGGTCTGCGAGATGGCGGACCTCCTGAGCCTCGACCTCGTGGAGAAGGGACTGGTGACGGATCAAATCACGCTGACGGTCGGCTACGATATCGAGAATCTCACGGATCCCGTACGTCGGAAAAAGTATAAGGGTGAGGTTACCATTGATAGATATGGCAGACGGATCCCCAAACACGCGCACGGCACCGCGAACCTCGGGATGTACACTTCTTCAACTACCAAAATCCTCGAGGCGGTGACGGAGCTATTCGACAGGATAGTTGACCCGAACCTCCTGAGCCGCAGAATCAACATCACAGCGAACAGAATCTCAAGTGAATCGGCGGTTCAGACGAACCAGAAGGTCACGGTCGAGCAGATGGATCTGTTCACGGATTACGAGGCGAAGGAGCGAGCCGAGGCTGCCGAGAAGGCGAAACTCGAGAAGGAAAGCGTCATGCAGCACACCATGCTCGATATCAAGAAAAAATTCGGGAAGAACGCGATTTTGCGCGGATTCAATTTAGAGGAAGGCGCCACAGCCAAGGATAGGAATAAGCAGATTGGCGGGCACAAGGCGTAGGTAAGCCAGTGCGAATCAGCATAGATTTGATTTGGTGTTTGCATGCGCAGTGCCTGAGTTAGGAACGGAAATTATGAAACAGGAATTAAATGAAAACATTAAAACTAGGTACGACGACATAATCGACTTGCCGCACCCGACGTCGCGGAAGCACCCGCGCATGTCCATGCACGACCGCGCCGCCCAGTTCTCCCCATTCGCCGCCCTGGTAGGCTACGGCGACGCAGTCAAGGAAACCGAGAAGCTCGCCATCGCCGAGTACGCCGATTAGATGGCAGCTGTTGCGAAATCTGAGCGGGACGTCCCTGCTGACGGATGATATCTGCTCTCAATGGGTGCAAGTTCTCAGCGATGAGGACAAGCTGTCAGAAATAAGTGACGCTGCGTTCTTCACAATTTTCTTCTATAGCAGAAAGGGAAAGCCCACCGCGGCTTTCC
>CAVEOR010000157.1:0-2583 GCA_963617285.1 Anaerovoracaceae bacterium
TTCGGCTTTGCTGTCGAGTTCTTTCTGGCGGAGGGACTGTTGGAACTTGGAGACGCCGACAATCGTTACCGCAAAAATGACAACAAGAATCGCTACCGTCAGGAGCACTTCTGGAAGTGTGAAGCCTCGGCGGCTGCGATTCTGCATTCTCGACCTATTCTGTTTTCCCAAATTCCCTTTCATCATACTGTTTCCCCTGTCTGTATTCTGGAAGAACTCCACTCTTCACACTCCACATTCCACTCTCCGCGCCGCGAAGCCTGCTGTGGCGCGGTTAGTCGCGTATTGCTTCGTAGAACGTTACGTTGATGTACGTGGACATGCTGGATGTGTTGCCTGTGGAGCTGGTGCTCTGCATAGTGATGTCGCTGATCTCCAGCGCGTAGCCCATGTCATAAATTTTGTCGATAATCTTGCGTGCCTGCGTGTAGCTCCTGGTCTGGAACGTGATGTCTATACCTCTGGAAACCACGTTGCCCTCAGTTACTACATCCTGGAATGTCATGGAATAATCCGTGGCAGAATCCATGATCTCGTAGAGCTTCGGGAGCAGAACTGCGCTGTTGTCGTAATCCGGGACATCGCGCTTGATACCGCTGGCCTTGGCTTTTTCGATTTCCTTCTCCATTACAGACATCTTCACTGCCTGCGTCGTCTTGGTATCTACCTCCGTCTCCTCCTGGAGCTGCATGCCCTCGTAATTGGAGATCTGGTCATCTATCGGCTCGAGGATAATCTTGTAATACCCGAGCAAAATAATCATGATTGCAAATATGAGAAGGAGGATTTTTTCGCGTTTGGTTAACTCTCTATTCATGTGCTATTCCTCCTCTTCCGCCGCAAGCTGAATCGTTACCGTGAAGTTCATCACGTTCGAGCTCTTCTCGGTCTCAGTCTGCGCAAGCTTAAGCGTAACGCTGGTTACAATCGGGCTATCCTCAAGCGAAGAATCCATAGCGGAAATCTGCTTCAGGTTCATGCCGCTCATTGCAACGACCGCCGTATTGCCATTAATACTGATAGAACGAATGTCTCCGCGAGAAGCCATTTTTCTCTCTATCAAATCGAGTATATCCTGTCTGTCGACCATGACGATGGACTGTTCCGTGCCATCGCTACCTGTCTGTGTAACGAAGCTCTTCGAGTACGCCTTGTACTGAATCGAAACCTCGTCGTAGTCCACCAGCTTCTCGTCGAGAGCGACGTTTTGCTCGTGAATTGCGTTGTAGCTGGTCTCGGCTGCCGAGAGTCTGGCGAACTGGTCGATAACGCCTACCTTGACTACGAGTGCCACCAGCAAAATGATGAGGATTACACCGACGGAAAGAATGCGAGCTGTTTTCTTCGGGAGGCCGCAGTTCATCATGTTGATCATGCGCTTGCCTGTGTGGCGTTTGGCTGATTTGATCGGTGATGTGGCTATGCCGTAGCTTTCCAGCAAAGCATGTGGCTGCGAAGCTCTGGCCAGGCTCGGTACGAACTCCTGCGCCGTGTGGATCTCCATGTGCGTCTCTGCCTCTATCGTATGAACGAGCGGGTCTATAGCCGCGCCGCCGCCGCAGAGGTAGATGTCGTGGAGCTCTGCACTTCTTTCGTTATAATTGAAGAAGTTCACAGCCTTGGTGATTTCAACGCCGAGGGACGCATAGAAGTCCGTGGCTTCCGGGGATGTGATTACTCCTTCGTAATTGCTTTCTTTATATGCGCGAGCCATGTGGATGTCTACGTCCTCTTTGCGCGAAATGATTTCGTCGAGGTCGGAAAGACCCATGGATATGTTACGCTTGGCTGCATACTCGCCCTTCTGGAAAATGTGAAGTGTCGTATCCGAATGGCCGAGGTCCGCAACGCAAAGGTCGATATCGCTTAGCTCGTTATTTTTCGACATTATATTCATGTACGCACACTCGGCCGGAGCTGCAATCTTCAGCTTGTAGCCGGCTCTTGCGAACATTCTCTTGTATGTGTCTATCGTCTCACGCAGAACAGCGCATGCGAAAATACGCATCTCGTAAGGCTGGCCGTCTTCGCCGTTGATGACCTCAAGTACTGCGTAATCGAAAAGATATTTGTTTTTCTCTTCGGTGAGATAATCCTTGAACTCGAACGGAAGGTTGAACATGAGCTGCTGCTCTGTCATCATCGGAACGGTGATGTTCTTCACATAGGAAAGGCTCGCAGGCAGAATTACCGCTGCGTATCCTCTCGACATGCTCGCTTCCTTGGATTTCTCCCTGATGAAATCGGCCATTGCGTCCATGGACACGATTCTGTCGCCCTCGACTATGTTGTCTGGGAGCTCGAATACGGCCGCTTTCTTAATTTCGTTGCCGGCGACTTGGGTCATTTTGACCGTTGCTTCGCCGATATCAAATCCGGTTATTAACTTTCCCAAGCTAATCCTCCAATCTCAAACTCTAGAATAACGATAAATACCAATTGGCCAGCTCGCTGCCGCAGAGCAGGCTGATCCATGCTGCGATTGCTATCGATGGACCCCACGGAAACGCGCCGGGCTCCATCTCCTCGGGCTGCCCCTCCGGGGAGCCGCCCTCCGGGCATCCTTGGCTCTGCGCGGGGCTC
>CAVEOR010000158.1:0-2556 GCA_963617285.1 Anaerovoracaceae bacterium
CCCCTCGGGGGAGGGATGCACTTCGCGCACCCCGGAGGGCCTCTACGTTACCCCCTCCCTAAATCCCTCCCCTCGGGGGAGGGATGCACTTCGCGCACCCCGGAGGGCCTCTACGTTACCCCCTCCCTAAATCCCTCCCCTCGGGGGAGGGACTTGCTCCGTCACTTTCGTGACGTGAAATAAGGTGTTTCGCACATGCGAAACTAAATTACTTATTTCTACAACGGCGGTAATAAGAAAGACTGCATGCGCAAAACATAACAGGTGCAGTGCGTCCAGAAATGACATTGTACCGCAGGTTCAGCTAATTATTGCGTTTCCGCCACAATGTAGGAGTTTCGCCTGTTGTTTGCTTGAAAACGCGGAGGAAGGCTCTGGAGGAATTGAATCCTGATTGGATGGCGATGGATTCTATCTTCTCGTCTGTCCCCGAAAGAAGAGTCTTGGAATAGTCGATCCTTTTACCGTTTATATATTCGTAAAACGACGTTCCAAGTACATCGTGCAGACACCTTGAGACATAGGTGCTGTTCGTGTTCAAAGACTTCGCTATCGATTCGATGGTCAGATCTGAATGCAGGTAGATTTTTTCTTCTTCCATCAGTTTCTGCAGGCTGACGGCAAGATTCGAGATGCTTTCTTCGGTTTTACCTTCTGCGGAAGCATCCGCCTTGACCGTGTCAACGATATTTTCAGTTGATGATTCTTTCTGCTTGATGACGCACGATGCAAAGAATGCCCATGTCACCGCCATCGAGGATGTGTAGAGCGATCCGAGCCAATAGCTTTTAAGTCCGGACAGGGTAGGCAAGAACCAGAAAACCATGTCCGTCAGTGTCATGAATGCGATTATCAGAAACCATTTTGCCGTATGCCCGTCGAAATTTGAATATTTCTCTTTCAATTTATGGTCATGGACGCAGGTTGCGCCTACCATATAGCAGTAGAATATCAAGTTGATCGCTGCTATGAAGCATCCGGCAAGGAATGAATGCTCGTTGTCGAATATCTGCCACAGGAAAATTGCCAAGTATGGTGCCCCGAACAACGACGACTTTTTCCAGGACGGAGCCCGTCCCTGAATCAAGGTCTCCCCTGCAAGATATATAAAAAGAAACACAAAGCCATCGACAGCCCTTGAGATGCCATCCGCCCCGTCGCTCCAATCTGAATATTGTGACAGCACTATCGCGGTTATTGTCGCAAAAGCGTCCATAAAAAGAACAAATGCGCTGAAAAGCCGGAAAACTGACAATTTGCCGCAATCCTTTTCGAAAAGATGCGTAGCCAGCAGAAGACCTAGAAGGATAACTTCGAAAATGTATCCTCCGGCGCAGAGTGTATATGTCAGCAGTCCTGTTCCCATTGCCCTGCAAAGTTACAAAAACGTGGTTTATTTATGTAATTGTCACCTCAAATTATGAGTTTGTCCAAACTAAACAAATAAATAAACCTATATTTGTAACAGATTAGTAAGTGTAGTGTATTTTTTTATGCGGAAAGCAGGTATTCACAGTATTAAAATACTGTTGGTTCTCTGTACTCTGGTGTCATCCTGCAGTCTGAATGATGACATTGGAGGAGGGAATGAATCTGAATCGGGCCAGGAACTTTTCGTTATCGGTAATGTTCTGCCTGATAACGGCGAGTTCATCCTCAAACTCAAAGAAGACTGTCCTGAGACAAAATCCCCATCCACTTATACCGTCCCTGCAGAAAAAGTAAGGGATGCTTTCTCCTCACGCGGGTCTTTCAAGATGGAACGCCTGTTCCCGACCGACGCCAGGTTTGAGGG
Organism: Anaerovoracaceae bacterium; assembly: GCA_963617285.1. Taxonomy (GTDB): domain Bacteria; phylum Bacillota; class Clostridia; order Peptostreptococcales; family Anaerovoracaceae; genus CAG-238. Next base: position 1,796 of record CAVEOR010000158.1, read on the forward strand.
TAGAACAAAACGGGAGGGGCTTGACCGTTGGTATCTCGCAAAATTTGACGGCAATTCCTCCGGTGACGAAATCTTAAAGCTTCTTGAAGCGACCGGCGTCGTCGATGTGGTGGAATTCCCATCTGGAATCAATGTTGATGATGCTTCGCAGGCTGCAGGTCCGGTGACAAGATCATCATACTCGGAATCCGTATCAAGAGATTTCGAGTTTCCTTTCAATGAGGACAGGAATGAAGCTCTGAAGCAGTGGCATTACAATAACACGGGAGATGTACTTGGCAAATCATCTCTCTGTGGTGCGGATGCGAATGTCTGGGCTGCGTGGAGTCTCTGCCAGGGAAATCCCGATGTGATCGTCGCCGTTATCGACCAGGGCGTAAAGTATGACCACGAAGACCTTGCGGCCAATATGTGGGTGAATGAGGCGGAACTCAACGGCATCGAAGGGGTTGACGACGACGGCAACGGCTATGTCGATGATGTCTATGGATATAATTTTGTCAGCGGCAACGCGTCAATCGTGTGGTCATCCGATCTTACCCACGGCACACATGTCGCCGGGACCATCGCCGCTGTCAACAACAATGGAAAGGGTGTCAATGGAATAGCCGGCGGCTCCGGCCTTGGCGACGGAGTCCGCATCATGACACTTCAGACAGTAGGGACGCTTGCGGATGCAAGCGCTTCAAGCGGCATCGCCGGAACAGTCAGAGCCATAAAATATGCTGCCGACAATGGCGCTGTCATCTGCCAGAACAGCT
>CAVEOR010000159.1:0-2493 GCA_963617285.1 Anaerovoracaceae bacterium
AAGAGATTTTGATAAAAACAATAAACTAAAATGAAGAAAAAAGGAGGACGTGAAGATGAAAAAGAGAAAATTAGGAGGACTGTTAGTCTCCCTCGCGCTGATTCTGTCACTCGTGCTTACATCGACGGTGACGGCATCCGCGGCAACGACGAAGATTAACAAAACGAAGGCGAGCATAAACTCGGGTTCCACGATTACGCTCAAGATCAGTAACACATCCAAGAAAGTAACTTGGTCAAGCAGCAATAAGAGCGTAGCGACGGTTAAGTCAACTGGTTCCAAGACTGCGAAGGTTACAGCCAAGCTCGCAGGCAAGGCAACTATCACAGCCAAGGTTGGCGACAAGAAATTCAAATGTGTGGTAACCGTCAAGAAGAAGGTCGGCACCAAGTACTACCCTGCTTCGGCAAAAAGCGGTGTGACATACGATACGAGTTACGGAACCGTATATTACAAGGTAAAGAAGACGCTTGTCGGTGATGATGCCAAGGCGTACCTCAAGGAAATGTGGCCGGATGATTGGGATTTGCTCTACAATGGCGGAATGATTTCCTTCTACACTCAAGCGGGTCGCAAGATGGTCGCTGTTGAGTACGAAGTGAGCGCTCCAAGCGGCTATACAAATTGGGCTATAGAAGGAGATGAAGTTATAGACTTCACCGAGGTATATGACAAGAAGTGTAGCAAACTGTTGAGTCAACCTGCGTACGCCGAGGGAGACGTTTCTGGATACGTTGAAGAGGTTTTGTGTGATGGAACGAGTGAGTGCTATTCGCGCAAGTGGCTGTCATATCACATGCTAAAGGATTATGAAGATGGATATCCAGATGGCAAGATACTTAAGGTAGCAGCAATATTCTTTGCACCAGAAGATTTGACGACTTTCACTACCTATAACACAACAAAGAGCGGCAGCAAGTATTGGGTAAAATACTCTCTGCCGAAATAAAAAGTTTTCTATGCAATTGGCAGGACGCGAATTGTAAGAAATAAATTTTATCATTTTACTAATGAAGAAAAGGAGACAAACTCATGAAAATGAAAAAATTATTAGTTTTACTTATGGCACTCATGCTCGCACTTAGCTTCTGCGCTTGCGGAGGAAGCAGCGACGACACAGCTACAACTGATGACACAGCAACGACTGCTACAGACGACACAGCAACAGAGGATACAGCTACAGAGACTGGTGATGCAGTGGTGGAATATGGCGCTACAGGCAGCGGCCCTGTTGACCTCAACGCTGATCTTATTACGCTCTCAGTTCCAGAAGGCTATGATTACGAGGTATATTCGATTAATATCGACGATAGCGATTTCAGAACAGGCGATCTCATTATCGACTTTTGCCAGACAGAGAAGGGATACGGCATGCCTCTGAGAATCAATGCAACCACGAGAGATATGGTATCTAGCCAGGACGAGGCCGTTCAGAAAGTAATCGATCTTTGGAATCTTACTGATGAAAGTGCAGCCGAAATCGGCGACGATGTTACATATGGAGATTACACATACACGCCTATTCATGTTACTACTGAATATGATGATGAAACTGACTATGTAACTTATGTAGCACGCGGAGGCGATGACCAGACTGGTATCTACGTAAAGGTTGCTGTCAATAATACAGAATTAGAGGCTGACGATCCAGCTATCAGCGCAACTCTTGAATCCATTAAGGTTGCTATGATGGGCTAAGCAAGCCGTAATAGCGAGAAATAACTGACAGCTACAACTTTGATAGATGATGATTTTATTGAAGGAGAAAGAAAATGAAGTACGAAATTAAAGGCGGCTCGTTCCCAGTTGTTATTTGCAACCTTGACAGGGGCGAGAAGATGATTACAGAGAGCGGCTCCATGGTTTGGCAGACGCCAGGCATCAAGATGGAAACTTCCGGCGGCGGACTCGGCAAGATGTTCTCCAAGGCACTTACGGGAGAAAATCTCTTCCAGAACATCTATACTGCAGAAGCTGATAACGCAACAATCGCATTCGGTTCGAGCTTCCCTGGCAGCATAGTTCCGATGGAAATCGGGGCTGGCAAGGAGTTCATCGTGCAGAAGAAAGCTTTCGTAGCTTCGACGGATGGAGTTGACCTTTCGGTTCACTTCAACAAGAAGCTCGGAGCTGGTTTCTTCGGCGGAGAAGGTTTCATCATGCAGAAACTCTCTGGCAACGGTATGGCTTTCATAGAGATCGACGGCGACCTCATGGAATACGACCTTGCAGCAGGACAGCAGCTCATCGTTAACACGAGCTATGTTGCTGGATTCCAGACAACAGTATCCATGGATATCCGTCAGGTTCCTGGCCTGAAGAACAAGTTCCTCGGTGGCGAGGGCTTATTCAACACCCAGCTCACAGGACCAGGCAAGGTTTGGGTACAGACCATGCCAATCTCCTCTGTTGCAAACACCATCATGCAGTTCCTGCCGCTGGAGACGAAGTAATCCTCGCACGCGAGAACCTTCGCCCTACGCCATGGGCAGA
>CAVEOR010000160.1:0-2492 GCA_963617285.1 Anaerovoracaceae bacterium
TACGACTATCCGTAACGGCATGCTCGTGAAGTATAACGACTGGAAGTGGGTGCGCTGGAAAGGCTGGGTTGTCGTTTTCTCAATTGTAAGCATTACGCTGACAGCACTGACTTGGAAGAACTTTCTTAGCCTGTTCGCGGCGATTGGCACGATTTCTAGCACGATTGCTTATTGGACGAATAACGCGAGGACGATTCGCGCTACGAATTTATTCTGCGCTTCACCAGCTTGGTTCATTCACAACGCTGGAAACGGCTCCATCAGCGGGGCGGCGAGCGATGCATTCACTATGATTTCCGTTATTGTATCCATTTATCGCTTCGGGTGGAATGCACTCGCCGATAACGACTTTGATAGAAAAAAGGAAGTCAAGGATGGAAATTAGGAAAATGTATGAGGACCTGGATAAGAATTTCTTGCTGAAGAGCCTCGACACCATGAAAAACGCGATTTCGCTATACGACGAAAATCTCAGGCTCGTTTACGCCAATCAAGAGTACTGCGATAACATGTACATCGACAAGGTTGAAAGCGTGATTGGGAAAACACTCGAGGAAGTTCAGAAGATGGGCGATGTTGTAGTGTTTGCGATGCAGGCGAACAAGGAAAGAATGGTACTGCCCGAGGTTGTAAAATACGGCAAGACGTTCAAGGACTGGGAAGTCAAGCTTTACAGGAAAAATGATCCGCACAAGGCGAAGATGCTCATATTCGACATGTATCCTCTGACGGACGAAACTGGGAAAATCAGAGGCGTGGTTGAGATTGCACATTCGATGCATTCCGACCTCCGAAAGGCAAAGAAGATGGTCGGTTTCTCGGCGCAATACACATTTGACAGCATTCTCGGTGAGAGCGAGGCAATTCACAGGAGCATCCAGCACAGAACTTCCTTCAGGCAGCACAGCTCGTACTGCTCACGCATGACGTACTCATGACAGAGAACATGGGCTATATCCATGCGCTCGGCCGCTTTGACCAGTACATGTACCCGTTCTATGAGAAGGATCTGGCGGCAGGCGTTCCGGAGCAGGAAATCGCTGATGTAATCCATGAGTTCAAGCTCAGAATCGAAGAAATGTGGTATCTCAGAGACGAATTTGAGTCTGGAGCATATCCAGGATGCGCGCTCTATATCCAGATGACGCTCGGCGGTCAGAAGGCAGACGGCACAGATGCTTGCAACGACCTGACAAGGCTCATCCTGCACGGCATGGAAGATCTGCAGACAAAGGAACCACCGGTTTCCTTCAGATACCACGACAATATTGACGAGGAGACGTTTAGACTGGCAATCAAGGTTGCGCTTACTGGCGGTAGCCACCCTGCATTTTTCAATGACAACAACTCAATCCCAGCCCTTCAGAAACTCGGATTTACACTGGAACAGGCCAGAGAATGGTGCCTCCTCGGATGCACAGAACCAATCGTTCCAGGAATCTCCGACTATCAGTCGATGCTCGGATTCTTCAACACAATCAAAGTCTTCGAGATTGCACTCTACAACGGTGTTGACCCAGTGAGCGGCAAGCAGGTAGGCCCTAAGACAGGCGACGTTAGAACCTTCACATCGATTGAACAGCTGAAGGAAGCATACCTCGGTCAGCTCGCATATTTCATCAAGAAATTCGTAGGCAAGTTCAACCGCCTCGTATCCATTCACGCATATACGTTGCCGACGCTGGTTGCATCCGCATTCACGCAAGGCTGCATCGAGAAGGGCAAGCTCCTTCAGGACAAGGGCGCAGATTACAGAGCTCATGGATCTCCTTGAGACGGACTTTGCGGGCAAGGAAAATCTCCGTCAGATGCTCATCAACAAGGCGCCTAAATACGGCAACGACATCCCAGAAGCCGACCAATACGCGAAGTTCGCAGCAGAGAGCGCAGACGCGGAGATCAAGAAGTACATGGACGGTAGAGATGGAAGCTTCATTTCCGTATGTGCAACTCAGTCCTATAACGTGCAGCTCGGCAAGAACATTACCGCAACACCAGACGGCAGACATGCCTTCACACCGCTTGCGGACAATGCTTCACCGATGATTGGGTGCGACACCTGCGGACCTACAGCGGTAGTTAAGTCACTCGACGCCATCGATCAAGGCGCTTTCCAGGCAGGAATGCTGCTGAACCAGCGTTTCGACCCACAGATTGTACAGGGTGAGAAGGGTATCGATATTCTCGAGACTGTACTTAAAGCTCACTTTGCCATGAAGGGCAGCCATATGCAAATTAACGTTGTCGACAACGAAACCCTCAGAGATGCTCAGAAGCATCCAGAGAATTACCGCAACCTGCTCGTTAGAGTAGCTGGTTACTCTGCATTCTTCGTAAATTTAGAGGAAAATATCCAAGAAAATATCATCGAAAGGACCATCCAAACTGGGCTGTAAAAAAGCCCAGTTTCGGCCAGAGCTTTTTCGCAAAAAAACGTGCATTTTCACAGAAAAATCATGCTTAAAAACGGGGAAATTGGGTAATATATTTCT
>CAVEOR010000161.1:0-2474 GCA_963617285.1 Anaerovoracaceae bacterium
TCTGACCTACCATCTTGAGCAGTCCTCTTCTGGAGTGGTGGTCCTTCTTGTGAACTTTGAGGTGTTCGTTGAGGTCGTTGATTCTGTAAGTCAGGATTGCAACCTGTACTTCTGGGGAACCTGTGTCTCCCTCTTTAAGCTGGTAGTCTTTGATGATTTGTTCTTTGATTTCTTTTGTGATCATTTTCGTAATTCCTTTCTCTTTTATACACCAAATGCCGAGCGGTGCGTCAGGAAATTCGCAAAGCGCAGCAAAAGGTAAATTTTCAACAATTCATATTAGCACATTTGCGGGCGTTCGTCAAGCAAAAAATTCGCATTTTGAACATGTCTCGGCGGAGAAAATTTTTGTCGGAAGAAAGATTTTTGGTGGTGAAAGATTTTGTCGGGTTGGAGAATTTTGTTGTAGAAGAATTTTGTCGGATTGTATTGAAAAAAATACGAGTAAAATCGCAAAAAATCGTGTATACAAACTGTTGACAAGACGTTGTCAAAGTGTTAAATTTGATATGTACGGAAATGTACAGAAATATTACTCAACGTATTTCATTATAAAAAGAAAAGAGGAGATTAGTAATGGCGACTTATGTTGAAAGAGTAATTGAAGAGTGCAAAAAGCACAATCCTGGCGAAGTTGAATTTCATCAGACTGTAGAAGAAGTTCTCACTTCCCTCGCACCAGTTATGGATGCACATCCAGAGTATGAGAAGGCTGGCCTGCTTGAAAGATTAGTAGAACCAGAAAGAGGTATCACATTTAGAGTAGTTTGGGTAGACGACCAAGGCAAGACTCAGGTTAACAAGGGCTACAGATACGAGTTCAACTCGGCTATCGGACCTTACAAGGGCGGCCTTAGATTCGCACCTAACGTATATCCTGGAATCATCAAGTTCCTCGGATTCGAACAGATTTTCAAGAACTCCTTGACTGGACTTCCTATCGGCGGCGGCAAGGGCGGTTCCGACTTCGATCCTAACGGCAAGAGCGATGCAGAAGTTATGAGATTCTGCCAGGCTTTCATGACAGAGCTCTACAGACACATCGGTCCTGACACAGACGTTCCTGCTGGTGACCTCGGTGTTGGCGGAAGAGAAATCGGATATTTATTCGGACAATATAAGAGAATCACTAATAGATTCGATGGTGGCGTTCTCACTGGCAAGGGTATCCCTTACGGTGGCTGCCTCGGCAGAACAGAAGCTACTGGCTTCGGTATCGTTTGGTACGCAGAAGAAATGCTGAAGGCTAACGGCGAAGACATCAAGGGCAAGACAGTTGTTATCTCCGGTTTCGGTAACGTTGCTTGGGGTACTGCTTGGAAGCTCCAGCAGCTCGGCGCTAACCTCGTTGCATTCTCCGGTCCAGATGGATACATCTACGATCCAGACGGAATCAACACTCAGGACAAGCTTGATACTCTCCTTGAGCTCAGAGCTTCCGGTAAGAACGTTTGCGCTCCTTATGCTGAGAAGTATCCTAACGCTAAGTTCTTCGCTGGCAAGAAGCCTTGGGAAGTTAAGGCTGACCTCTACATCCCATGCGCAACTCAGAACGAAGTTCAGATGGAAGATGCTAAGAACATCGTTGCTAACGGTGCTAAGTTCTACTGCGAAGGCGCTAACATGCCTACAACAAATGAGGCTGTTGAATACCTTCAGGAGCAGGGCGTTATCGTTGGACCTGCTAAGGCTGCAAACGCTGGTGGCGTAGCTTGCTCATGTATCGAAATGGGTCAGAACGCTGGTCACACTGTATATCAGCACCAGGACGTTTACGATCAGCTTCACCAGATCATGGTTAACATCCACAAGGCTTGTAAGGAAGCTTCCGAGAAGTACTATGGTAAGTACGACCTCGTAAAGGGCGCTAACATCGCTGGTTTCGAGAAGGTTGCAGAAGCTATGATGGGACAGGGATTAGTTTAGTCCGCGCATCACAGTGTAAACACTATAAGAAAAATGTAGGGATTGCCTCGCGGCAATCCCTTTTTTCATTGTGCCTGCAGGGCGGCGGGCTGGCACGCTTCTTGCGACCAGTCCCATAATCCCCGAGCCGCAAGAGCAAGAAGCGCGCCAGCAAGCGGCGGGTATCGTGCAATCCTCTTGAAACGTCCTCGTCGCTGAGAACTTTACGCACTTCCTACGCGGTTCGCAGATATTTTCTTCGTCTTTCGGTAAATTATCTGCGAATTTTTTTAATTCTGCAGATATTTTCGTTAATTCAATCTGAAATATCTGCGGATTTGTGTGTATATGGTGTGATTTTGAATAAACTTCACTCTTTATGCACGATCGCCCTTCCATGTTTTTCCATGCAATACGTCGAGTGTGTTTTGTAGCACTCGTTTCCCCTCATTTTCGTCTTTTTCGCAGATAATTAATGCTATTTCAAATAAAATATCTGCAAATGAAAATTTTCTCGCAGATATTTTCTTCACTTCTCGGTAAATTATCTGCAATTAGTAACTTGATGC
>CAVEOR010000162.1:0-2470 GCA_963617285.1 Anaerovoracaceae bacterium
ATTTAGTTGCAATATGCATGCCAACTGTTAATAAACTATCAAATAAAATTTCCCCACCCGACAGACGTGTTGAAAAGCAGGCGTTAGTGTGATGCTTCTGTGTTAAGATTTCGCAAACAAACAGCCAAAAAGCGAACCGAAATCGGTGCAAATTTGAAAATTCTGACCCAAAAATGGGGAAAATGCTTGACTCAAATAGCCTATTTTGTTAGAATAATTACAGCGAAAGCGTTGATTTTATCGGGAAAAATCAAAATTTGCGAAAAGGCGGATTCAATATGAAGAATTTTGGTGAAAAGAGAGTAATTGAGCCGAAGGGTGCACTCCCGGTTACGGCTTGGAAGTTAGATAACAGAAGGGAGCTCGGGCCAGGCGAAATTAGAATTGCGGTGGATTATATCGCCGTGGAGCGCGACAGCATGTGCCAGATCTGCAGCATTTGCGAGCACAATGACGAGAAGATGAAGGCTCGCATGCTGAAGTTCGTGAAGGAGCGCGGCAAGCTGCACAACCCGTATACGGATAGCGGAGCGTTGCTTACGGGTACGATTGAGGAAATTGCACCGGATACCGACGCTGGCGACCTTGCGGTAGGCGACTATGTTGTGGTAATGAGCACAACTACTGGCATTCCATTATATATAGAAGAGATTGAGTCGATTGATTACGATTTGGCTCAGATTAAGGTGAAGGGCTATGCGATTTGCTTCGAGGCTTCGATGATAGAGAAGTGCGGGGATGTTCCAGAGAATCGCAGGGCGTATTTTCGTCGTGCATTGGACGAGGAGGGAACGTTCTTCGGAATTTCGCTCGTAATCCAAGAGATGCTGGATAGGCCAAATCCACCAAAGTCGGCACTCATCATCGGTGTCAGCCTTATCGAGATTATCCTCTTTGCTCAGCTGGTGAAAAAATATGCGCCAGACATTTCGATTTCGCTGCTCGTAGAGACGGGCTGCACGTGTGACTCAACAATGACTCAGAAGAATCTTTCGGAGCTTCTCTCGCCGCTCGTCGACAAAATTTACTTCGATTCGATGAGCAATCCGATGGATGCCGCGGCTAAAGTTAGCAAGGGAAATGGCGGCGAAGGCGTGGATATTGCTATCAACCTAGAAAATATCAAGAATTGCGAGAGCGTTGCAGCACTTTTGATAAATGAAGGCGGCCTGCTTTGCCATACAAATATGGATAACAACTATTCAAAAGCGTTGCTGATTTGCGAGAGCCTCGGCAAGAAGGACGTAGTCAACTACGCGCTTGACAGCTTTTATGACTCGACGTTTGACATGGCGCATGAGCTGCTTGAGGACGCGGAGCCGATTTTCGCGAAATATGACAAGTATCTGGAAAAATATCGTGCGAAGAGAAAGGTTGTCGCAAATACTGCGAACGAAACTGGCGAGCTCAGCACGAAGCAGATAGATGGATTTACATATATGGATCCTTTGACGGCGGATATGGTGGCGGATGCCCTGAACGTCGCGAAGTACGATTGCAATGTGATAATCCAGGGCGAGACGGGCACAGGCAAGGAGAAGGTGTTTGACCTCATCCAGCAGAACAGCCCGCGCAAGTCCAAGCCTTGCATCAAGATAAACTGCGCGACCATTCAAGAAAATTTAGCTGAGTCGGAGTTCTTCGGCTACGAGAAAGGCTCGTTTACGGGTGCACTTTCCACGGGCAAGCAAGGCTATTTCGAGATGGCTAACAACGGAACGCTGTTCCTAGATGAAATCGGTTCGCTTCCGTTATCCATGCAGTCCAAACTCCTCCGAGTTCTGCAGGAAAACACGTTTTATCGCGTAGGCGGCACGGCTGCAATCCACGTGAATGTCAGGGTTATCTGTGCGAACAACGTTCCGCTTAGGAAACTAATTGAAGAAGGAAAGTTCAGAGAAGATTTGTTTTATCGTTTGAACATTTGCCAGATTGAGGTTCCGCCTCTGCGCAAGAGGAAGGACGATATTTACTGCCTCGCGAAACATTTCGTCCAGCATTACAGCGAGCGGTATGGCGTCGAGAAAAATTTCAGTCCTTCGGCTTATCGCAAGCTCGATGAGTATCACTGGCCGGGCAATGTTCGTGAGCTTGAGAATACGGTGCATAGGCTGTACATCTCGTCGAAGTCGGATATAATTGAGTCGGATACGGTCGACGAGCTGCTGAACGAAAGCGTATATCAGGATAGCGTTGTGGATTTTAAGAAGGATTTTCGGCGCGAGGCGTCGCTTGATTTCAACGAGGTCATGGATCAGCAGGAGAAGAAGCTGATTGAGTATGCGCTGAAGAAGGAGGGGACGACGCGCAAAGCCGCTGATTTCCTGAACATTCCGCAGACGACGCTCGCCCGCAAGAAGCTCAAACATGGACTGTAGAGCGGTATAGCAATTCGCCATGCTCGGGGCTCCTGGGCGGATGATAGCTGCTCTCAGCAGGTGCAAGTCCTCATCGCTGAGAACTTCTAGCC
>CAVEOR010000163.1:0-2454 GCA_963617285.1 Anaerovoracaceae bacterium
CGCCCTCAAGATGATAGAATCCGGAGCCGACCGCCTCGGCGCCTCCGCCTCCGTCGCAATCATGCAAGCCTATCAAAAATAACCAAAAGGCCAGGCAATCGCCTGACCTTTTACTTTATTTCCAGCTGGATTTGAGTCCGATAATTTCGTTGAAGATCGGCTTGCCCGGCGCAGACAGCTTGCTGTCCGCTACGAAATATCCGTGTCTGAAGAACTGGAATCTCTCGCCTGCCTCAGCCTCGTTTACCGCCGGCTCAGCGTAGCAGGTGATCTCTCTAACGGTATCTTCGTTGGCAACCATCTTGCCATCTTCGCCCTCGCTCATGAGGTAATCGAACTGTCTAATCTTGATAGGCACAGCATTCGCTGCATCTACGAAATGAATCGTGCCCTTGACCTTGCGACCCTCGAAGCCGCTTCCGGACTTGGTCTCAGGGTCGTATGTGCAATGAAGCTCCTTGATCGAGCCGTCCTCGTTCTTGACAACCTCGTTGCAAGTGATGAAGTACGCACCCTTGAGGCGAACTTCGTTGCCAGGGAACAGCCTAAAGTACTTCTTTGCTGGAACTTCCATGAAGTCCGCGCCGTCAACCCAGATCTCTCTGGAGAATGTCACCTGACGAGTGCCCATCTCTGGGACTGCAGGATTGTTCTCAACTTCGCAGAGCTCGCTCTGCCCCTCCGGATAGTTAGTTATAACAACTTTGATTGGATCAAAGATTACGTTCCTGGTCTCGACTCTTTCCTTGAGGTCGTCGCGCACGCAATGCTCCAGCAGCGAAATGTCAACCGTGCTGTTCGCCTTGGAAACGCCGATTTCCTCGCAGAACTTGCGAATAGCCTCAGGCGTATAGCCTCTGCGGCGGATGCCAGCAATCGTCGGCATTCTCGGGTCGTCCCAGCCGTCAACGATACCGTCATCAACGAGCCTCTTCAGGTAACGCTTGGACATAACCGTGTTCGTCAGGTTCAGGCGCGCGAACTCAATCTGCTGAGGTGGATGTGGCCACCAGCCGACTTCTCTGAGAACCCAGTCGTAAAGCGGTCTGTGATCCTCGAATTCCAGCGTGCAGATGGAGTGCGTGATGCCCTCGATTGCGTCCTCGATAGGATGCGCAAAGTCATACATCGGGTAGATGCACCACTTGTCGCCAGTGTTGTGGTGAGTCGCATGTGCAATACGATAGATGATCGGGTCACGCATGTTGATGTTAGGCGATGCCATGTCGATCTTCGCACGCAAAACCTTTTCTCCGTCCGCGTACTTGCCCGCTCTCATATCCTCAAACAGCGCGAGGTTCTCCTCAACGCTTCTATTTCTATATGGGCTCTCCTTGCCAGGCTCCGTCAAAGTTCCGCGATACTCCTTGATTTCCTCTGGAGTCAGGTCGCAGACGTAAGCCTTGCCCTTCTTGATGAGCTCAAGTGCCGCCTCATACATTTTGTCAAAATAATTCGAAGCCCAAAGGCGTTCATCCCACTCGAATCCGAGCCATCTAACGTCCTCTTCGATCGAGTTGATGTACTCCATGTCCTCCTTGACAGGGTTCGTGTCGTCGTAGCGCAGGTTGCACTTGCCACCGTACTTGGCTGCCGTCGAGAAGTTCAGGCAAATCGACTTCGCGTGGCCGATGTGAAGATACCCGTTTGGCTCCGGCGGAAACCTCGTGTATATCGGTGCTCCCGCATACTTATCGCTTTCGATATCCTTTTCAATTATGCTGTGAATAAAATTTGTTTCTGACATAGTCTCTTTCCTCTAATCAAAATATTCTACCCTATATAATATCACTATTCTCGCCAATTATCCAGCAAAATTTTCCGCCGTGCTAAACTATGATGTCCGCCGTTTGAATTTTGATTGCTTTCGCGAGGTCGCTAAAAGGCAATTCAATCTGGAAACCTATGCGGCCGCCGCTGAAAAATATGGTCTCGTACTCGGTGGCGGTTTCGTGTATCGTCGTCTGGAAAAACTTCTTCATGCCGATCGGGCTGCAGCCGCCGTGGATGTAGCCGGTCAGCGGCAGGAGTTCCTTCGACTTTATCATCTCTATCGACTTCTCGCCGACCGCCTTGGCAGCCTTCTTCAGGTCGAGCTCCTCGGCAACGGGCACCATGAACACATAGTAATTCTTGCTCTTGCCCTGCGTCACGAGAGTCTTGAACATTCGGCCTGGGTCCTGCCCGAGTGCAGCAGCAACCTCAACGCCGCTGATTGCATCCGTATCCGTATAAGTGTGTTCATTGTATTTTATCTTCAGCGCATCGAGCCTGCGCATCGCATTTGTTTTCTCCACTTTATTCTTCATATCTCTTTCCTCCCCTTCACACACAAAAGAGGAGAGCATTAGCCCTCCCCCTATGATTTGCGTATCTAGATTTATTATCTTTCTACTACGAGTGCAGTTCCCATGCCGCCGCCGATGCAAAGTGTTGCAAGGCCGTACTTGGAAT
>CAVEOR010000164.1:0-2450 GCA_963617285.1 Anaerovoracaceae bacterium
CATGCGATAAGCTTTGAATTATTAAAGGAAGATAAGAGAACCCGTGCGAGACGAGGAGTTATCCATACACCACACGGGGACATTCAGACACCGGTGTTCATGCCGGTTGGCACGCAGGCGACCGTCAAGGCGATGCGCCCAGAAGAAGTCAAGGAGATGGGTGCGGAGATTATCCTCTCGAACACCTACCATCTTTATCTCAGACCTGGCCACGAAATCGTCAAGGAGGCTGGCGGTCTGCACAAGTTCATGAACTGGGATAGAGCCATGCTCACGGACAGCGGCGGATTTCAGGTTTTCTCCCTCGGCAAGCTCAGGAAGATCACCGAGGAGGGCGTAAAGTTCCGCTCGCACATTGACGGCTCGGCTCACATGATAAGCCCAGAGAAGTCTATAGAAATCCAAAATGCACTCGGAGCAGATATCATCATGGCCTTCGACGAGTGCGCGCCTTATCCAGCTGACAGAAACTATGTCAAAAATTCGCTGGAGAGGACGACCCGCTGGCTCAAGCGTTGCAAAGACTACCATCAGGACTGGGAGAGACAGTCGCTTTTCGGCATAATGCAAGGCGGAATGTACAAGGACCTTCGCAAGGAAAGTGCCAAGGCGATAGTCGACATGGACTTGCCTGGATATTCCATCGGTGGACTTTCTGTAGGCGAACCGAAGGAGATGTTCCTCGACATGCTCGACGATTGCGTGGAGCTTTTGCCGAAGGAAAAGCCTCGCTACAACATGGGTGTCGGCAGCCCAGACTATTTGTTTGAAAGCGTAGAACGCGGCATCGACATGGCGGACTGCGTGCTTCCGACTCGTATCGCTCGCCACGGGCTTGCAATGACCTCGCACGGCCGTGTGAATATCAAGAACGCGAAGTACGAGCGCGACTGGGAGCCACTTGACACAGAGTGCAATTGCTATACTTGCCGCAACTATTCGAAGGCGTATCTCAGACATCTGTATAAGGCGGACGAGATGCTGTCGGCGATGCTTCTTTCGAACCATAATCTGTATTTCCTTGTCAACATGATGAAGAATATCAGAACGGCGATAGAAGAGGATCGCTTCTTAGAATACAAGAAGGAGTTTTACGATAAATATGGGAGATTTTAATAGTGTGGGCAAAGGCGTATGTCCGCATAGCGAGTTCTGCGGCGGCTGCATCCATCAGGGGAAGCCTTACGCTGAGCAGCTTGCAGAGAAAGAAAACGAGGTTAAGCGTCTCTTAGAGGAGAAGAACGTGCATCCTGATCAGGTGGACGCGATTGAAGGCTGCGAGTCGCAATACGAATATAGAAACAAGATGGAATACACCTTCGGGGATTTCGTCAAGGACGGCGAGATGACTCTCGGCATGCACAGAAAGAAGAATTTCATGTCAATCGTGACGGTGGATGAGTGCCAGCTGGTGCATCCGGATTTTAATGTGATTCTGAAAGCAGTGCTCGGATTCTGTAACGAGAAGGGATATGCCTTTTATCATAAGAAATCCCATAAGGGGCTGATGAGAAACCTCATTATCCGAAGGGGAATCAGGACAGGCGAGCTGCTTGTAAACGTTGTTACGGCGTCGGATGCGGGGGCGGCAGGCCAAGCTTGCGAATCCGCAGAAGCGACCGTTCAGCAGCAATTCGACGAGCAAGCCTTCGCCGACATGATTCTCGCACTTCCGCTTGAGAACAAGGTGGTAGGCGTACTCAGAACGATAAACGACAGCCTTGCGGACGCAGTAATCTGCGAAGAACTGCGCGTGCTCTATGGGCGCGATTATTATATGGAGAAAATCCTCAATCTTGACTTTAAGGTAAGCGCATTTTCGTTCTTCCAGACGAACGTAGTGGCAGCGGAGAGGCTCTACCAGCAGGCGCTTGCACTTGTCGACTCGTTTGAGGGTAAGTCGGTGTTTGACCTTTATTGCGGGACGGGCACAATCAGCCAGATTCTCGCACTCAAGGCAAAGCAGGTTCTCGGCATTGAGCTCGTTGAAGAGGCGGTAGAAGCCGCAAAAGAAAATGCCAAGCTCAACGGGCTTGACAATTGCGACTTCATCGCAGGTGATGTTTTCGAGGTTCTCAAGGATGTCGAAAACAAGCCGGATGTAATCGTAGTCGATCCGCCGCGCGTCGGCATTCAGCCAAAGGCCCTGGACAAGATCATTTCCTATGATGTGCCCGAGATTATCTACATCTCCTGCAACCCAAAGACCCTCGCCCAGAACCTCATGTACTTCGAGTACTACGGCTACCACGCAACATACCTCAAGCCATTTGACAACTTCCCGATGACCAAGCACATAGAGACGGTAGTTCTTCTGTCACGGAACAAGTAAACAGGGGCTGAAAAGCCTAGAGACAAAGGAATTTCGAGAGTTTGCCGCATTTGGCATCCTCTCGGCAAATATGAGGCTTTGTATAACAGCCAGTTTGCATAAAAGAAAGGAAAAATAA
>CAVEOR010000165.1:0-2411 GCA_963617285.1 Anaerovoracaceae bacterium
GCTAACATCATGCTTTACTCTATCCCTTTCCTCAGCAGCCTTAGCATTGTTCCAGTGATCCATAGTGCCAACGAGGTAACCCGTGATTCTTCTGATTCTCTCGAATCCGATATCCCCCTCGCCTTCCTTGCGGTGGCACTGCGGACACTCGTTGTCGATGATACCAGTGTATCCGCAGATCGGGTCTCTATCAACCGGGTGGTTAATCGAGCCGTATCCGATACCAGATTCCTTCATGCAGCGAACGACTTTCTCGAACGCGTCGAGGTTCTTCAGCGGGTCGCCGTCAAGCTCAATGTAAGAAATATGACCGCCGTTCGTAAGCTCATGGTAAGGAGCCTCGAGTCTGATCTTCTCGAACGCATTGATCGGATAGTAAACTGGAATATGGAAACTGTTAGTATAGTATTCCCTGTCAGTAACGCCAGGAATGATTCCGTATTTTTCCTTGTCGATTCTCACGAATCTGCCAGAAAGTCCCTCAGCAGGAGTAGCGATGAGCGACCAGTTCAGACCAGTCTTTCTCGACTGCTCGTCCATTCTCTTTCTCATGTAGCCGATGATCTCCAGGCCGAGCGTCTGAGCCTCCTTAGATTCGCCATGGTGAGCGCCTATGAGCGCCTTGAGGCATTCAGCCAGACCGATGAAACCAACGGTCAAAGTACCGTGCTTGATAACCTCCTCAATCGTATCATCTGGACCCAATTTGTCGGAATCCAGCCAGATTCCCTGTCCCATCAGGAATGGGAAATTCTTAACCTTCTTCTGGGACTGAATCTTGAATCTGTCATAAAGCTGGTCGATACAAGTGTCGATTACGTTGTCGAGCAGTTCAAAGAACAGGTCTACATCGCCCTTAGCCTTGATTGCAAGACGCGGCAAGTTAACCGACGTGAAGCTGAGGTTTCCTCTGCCGTAAACCACCTCGCGGCTCGGATCGTAAACGTTTCCGATAACACGAGTACGGCATCCCATGTAAGCGCATTCCGTGTTCGGGTCGCCTTCCTTGTAATACTGGGCGTTGAACGGAGCATCCAGGAATGAGAAGTTCGGGAACAGTCTCTTCGCGGAAACCCTGCAAGCCAGCTTGAACAGGTCGTAGTTCGGGTCGCCAGGATTGTAGCTGACGCCTTCCTTAACCTTGAAAATCTGAATCGGGAAGATCGGAGTCTCGCCGTTTCCAAGTCCCGCCTCGGTAGCCAGCATTACGCTCTCCATTACGAGTCTGCCCTCTGGAGACGTGTCAGTTCCGTAGTTGATGGAGCTGAACGGCACCTGAGCGCCCGCTCTGGAATGCATAGTGTTAAGATTATGGATGAATGCCTCCATCGCCTGGTAAGTCTTGCGTCTAATTTCTTTGTCCGCAAACTTGCGCGAGCGATCTTGCATCTTCTTCGCGTCTTCCTCAGGAACGAGCTTCTTCAGTTCCTCAAGCTCGAGCTCAGCGTAGTTGTTGTCCCAAGACATGCAAGGATAAGCACCGGTCTCCTCCTCGATCTTCGCCTCGAGCGCCTTCATCTTCTCAACGCCATCCTCGACATCCTCCAAGAAGTCGAGCATCTTGCCGAGGTTAGTCGTGTAAAGTCTCTTATAAGCCTTCTTAACGCCAGGCGCCATGCCGTAGTCGAAGTTAGGCACAGACTGACCGCCGTGCTGGTCGTTCTGGTTCGACTGAATCGCGATACAAGCCAGAGCAGCGTAACTCTCTATATCGTTAGGCTCTCTCAGATGACCGTGGCCCGTCGAGAAACCGCCCTCAAGCAGCTTAACCAGGTCAATCTGGCAGCAAGTCATAGTCAGCGTATAGAAGTCCATATCGTGGATGTGAATGTCGCCTTCCTCGTGCGCCTTGCTGTGCTTCGGGTCGATAACGTACATCTTATAGAACTCCTTCGCACCCTCCGAGCCGTACTTCAGCATAGTGCCCATAGCGGTGTTTCCGTCGATATTCGCATTTTCTCTCTTGATTTCGTTTTCCTTGGCTTCCTTAAATGTCAGATCCTCATAGATCTTCATGAGCTTGGAATTGAGGTTTCTAACCCTCGTGCGCTCCGCACGATAAAGGATGTACTCCTTCGCAGTGCGCGCATGGCCGTTCTCAATGAGGATTTTCTCGACAGCGTCCTGAATCTGCTCAACCGTCGGCGTCTGGTTGTGGCAAATCTCGAGCAGATAAAGCTCGACCTGCTTAGCCAAGTAAAGCGACATTTCCCTATCTCTGCCGCCGAGAACCTGCGCCGCCTTGAAAATAGCGTCCGCTATCTTGTTAACGTCGAAATCAACTTCTCTTCCGTCTCTTTTGATAATTTTCTTGATCCTATCCATTTTTATACCTCCATAAAGACTATACTGTCCGATTCTAGAAGATTATTTAAGGCTCTTAAATTATATAGCAACTTATTTTCCCCAGT
>CAVEOR010000166.1:0-2396 GCA_963617285.1 Anaerovoracaceae bacterium
CGAAGGTTGCTCAGGCGGCGCCGCAGGAGCCAAGGGCGAGCGCGCCAAGCAGCGGAGGCGAGCCGAGGCCAGCTCAGGAGCCTGCGCAGAACACTGAGAAACCGAGTGCGCAGGCGGTGCAGGCAGCACAGGGTACACGCCCACAGCCGCAGGAGACACAGGCACGGAAGCCTTTATTAGCACCGGCCAGCCCCGACGACAGCAGGGCGAACGACATGCTCTGGCAACAGGTATTCGAGGCAGGCGAAAACGAAGTGGGCAGCTTCAATATCCTAAGGTCAAGCACGGAACTGATTCACCTCGGCGAAAAGAGCTTTACGCTACTCGCAAAGACAGAGTTTGCGAGAAAATTTGCTGAGAGGCAGCGCGATTTGATCGAGAAAATCATGAAGGACAAAATCGGTCATCATCTGCAGATGGTCTGCTGCTTAGAATCCGAGCTCAAAAAAGAGCGCATGATGGCGGAGCCAACGACGCAAGACACGGTTGACGAGGACGCGAAACTCGCACAGCAAGCGAGCGAAATCCTCGGCATGGACATAGAAATCGATTAACAAGAGAACAATAGGAGGAAATATAAAATGGGAAAAGGAATGAGAGCTGGCAAGAAGCCATCAAATAAGGCAATGGGCGGCATGGGCGGAGGCAACATGCAGAAGCAGCTCGCTCAGATGCAGCAGATGCAGAGACAGATGGAGCAGCTTCAAGCAGAAATTGAAGAAAAGGAAATCGAGACGACGGCTGGCGGCGGCGCAGTAAAGGCAGTAGTAAACGGCAAGAAGGAAATCGTAAAGCTTGAGATCAAGCCGGAAGTCGTTGACCCAGACGACGTTGAAATGCTCCAGGACCTCGTAATGGTTTGCATCAACGAGGGCCTCAGACAGATAGACGAAATTTCCAGCAACGAGATGGGCAAGCTCACGGGCGGCCTCAACATCCCGGGACTCGGCCTGTAATGGCATGTTAGCACAAGAAGAAGGATAGAAAACATGAGAGGATATCCCAAACCTTTAGCAAGACTAATAAACGAGATGAGCAAGCTCCCGGGAATCGGCAGCAAGACGGCGCAGAGACTCGCATTCTACATCCTTTCGCTCGATGACAAAGAGGCGAACCAGCTTGCGGACGCAATCATCACGGCGAAGAAAGAGATGAAATACTGTTCAGTCTGCGGCAACCTCACGGACGAAGACCCGTGCGGAATTTGCTCGGATCCGAGCAGAGACACAGAGCAAATCTGCGTAGTCGAGAGTCCCAAGGACGTCATGGCTATGGAACGAATCAAGGAGTACAACGGGCTTTATCACGTGCTTCACGGCGTAATCTCGCCGATGGAGGGCATCGGCCCAGAGGACATCAACCTGATGCCATTGCTGAAGCGCCTGCAGGCAAACGACGTGAAGGAACTCATCATCGCGACGAACCCGAATATCGAGGGCGAGGCGACGGCGATGTACCTCGCAAGGCTCATCAAGCCGAGCGGAATCAAGGTCAGCAGAATTGCACACGGCATTCCGGTAGGCGGAGACCTCGAATATGCGGACGAAGTGACATTGCTGAAGGCGATGGAAGGCAGGCGCGAACTGTAGCGAGCGAGCAGACAGCGGGCAAGCAAGCGCATGCTAATATAAATTGAGAAGAAAAGGAAGAAGGGCGAGCGAGTTGAAAACTGAGAAACAATCAAAGTTAAAAGGCGAACTGAAGATGTTCATCGCGCTGACAATTGCGTCGGCGGTCATTGCATTCAACCTGAAGAGCTTTGTCAACACGGGCGGGCTGTTCCCAGGCGGATTCAGCGGACTTTCGCTGCTCATTCAGCAGATTTTCAGCACATACCTGCACATAAGCGTGCCGTTTTCCGTGCTCTATATCCCGTTCAACCTGATTCCAGCATATATCGGGTTCAAGTACATAGGAAAGAAATTCACGATTTACTCGTTTTATCTGGTATTCCTGTCCAGCTTCCTGACGGATATTTTCCCGGCGGTGACGATTACATACGACGTCCTGCTTATCGCAATTTTCGGCGGACTCATCAACGGTGCAGCGACTAGCCTTGCACTCATCAGCGGAGCGAGCGGCGGCGGAACCGACTTCATTGCGATATATTTTTCCGAGAAGAAAGGCATAGATGTCTGGAATTATATTTTCGCTGCGAACGCTGTAATTCTCGTGACTGCAGGCATTTTGTTCGGATTCGACAAAGCGCTCTACTCGATAATCTTCCAGTACACGAGCACGCAAGTCCTCTCGGTGCTGTTCAAGCGTTACCAGAAGGACACGCTGCTCATCATCACCGACCAACCGACAGCGGTCTACGGCAAAATCAGAGAACTCACGAATCACGACGCGACTTTGATTGAGGGCAGCGGCTGCTACGAAGGTGCGACGAGAAA
>CAVEOR010000167.1:0-2366 GCA_963617285.1 Anaerovoracaceae bacterium
CCGAAGGTTTCTGGCAACGCAGACAACATGTACTCGTCGAGGAGACTTTCGCAGATTCTCATGAGGGCAGAGAAGATTGCTGATGAATTCAAGGATGAATACGTCAGCGTAGAGCACCTTTATCTCGCATTGCTCGAAGAAAAGGGAACTCCGAGCGCAAAGATTTTCGCAAAATACGGCATTGACAAGAACAAGTTCCTCGAGGCACTGTCGAAGGTTAGAGGAAACCAGAGGGTTACGAGCCAGAACCCAGAGGATAACTACGACGCACTGAACAAATACGGGCGCGACCTTGTCGAGATGGCTCGTGAGGGCAAGCTTGATCCGGTCATCGGTCGTGATGCTGAGATAAGACACGCGGTACAGATTCTTTGCAGAAGAACAAAGAATAACCCAGTGCTCATCGGTGAGCCAGGCGTCGGCAAGACGGCCGTAGTAGAGGGGCTTGCACAGAGAATCCTGAACGGCGACGTTCCAGAAGGACTTAAGGACAAGACGATATTTGCGCTTGACATGGGCTCGCTGATTGCGGGCGCCAAGTTCCGTGGCGAGTTCGAGGAAAGGCTCAAGGCAGTCCTCAACGAAGTGGAAAAATCCGAAGGCAGGATTATCCTCTTTATCGATGAAATCCATAATATCGTCGGAGCCGGCAAGGCAGAAGGCTCAATGGATGCGGGCAATCTCCTCAAGCCAAAGCTGGCGAGAGGCGAGCTGCACTGCATAGGTGCAACTACCCTTGACGAATACAGAAAGTACATAGAAAAGGATGCGGCTCTGGAGAGAAGATTCCAGAAGGTTCTCGTAGACCAGCCTTCGGTTGAGGATACGATTTCCATTCTGAGAGGTCTGAAGGAAAGATTCGAAATCCACCACGGAGTTAGAATCACCGACGGTGCTTTGATCGCGTGCGCAACGCTTTCCGATAGATATATCAGCGACAGGTTCCTGCCTGACAAGGCCATCGACCTGATGGACGAGGCAGCAGCCAAGATTAGAACAGAAATCGACAGCATGCCGACAGAGCTCGACGAGATTTCAAGAAAAATCATGCAGCTTGAGATAGAAAAGCAGGCTCTGGGCAAGGAGACCGACAAGGCTTCTGCTGCAAGACTTGCAACCCTCGAGAAGGAATTGGCAGCACTTAAAGAGGAAAATGCTGGTCTCAGGGCTCAGTGGGAGAACGAGAAGAAGGCAATTTCCGAAGTCAAGGGCACCAAGCAGCAAATCGAAGAAGTTAAGCGCCAGATGGAAGAGGCCGAGAGAAACTACGACCTCGAAAAACTGGCACAGCTCAAGTACGGCACGCTTCCTGAACTCGAGAAAAAACTTGAAGAAGAGAAGCAAAAGGCTGAGGATGTCGACGGCAACGAGGCAAGACTCCTCAAAGAAGAGGTTACCGAGGAAGAAATCGCTGAGGTTATCTCCGGCTGGACTGGCATCCCAGTTGCAAAGCTTGTTGAGACAGAAAGAGAGAAACTCATCCAGCTTCCGCAGATTCTCCACAAGAGGGTTATCGGACAGGACGAGGCTGTCAGCGCAGTTTCCGAGGCGATACTCCGTGCAAGAGCTGGGCTGAAGGACGAGAATAGACCAATCGGTTCGTTCATTTTCCTTGGACCTACAGGTGTCGGCAAGACGGAACTCGCCAAGACGCTTTCTGAAGCTATGTTCGATACTGAGCGTAACATGATCAGAATTGATATGTCCGAATATATGGAAAAGCACTCGGTTTCCAGGCTTATCGGTGCGCCTCCAGGATATGTTGGTTACGATGAGGGTGGTCAGCTGACAGAAGCTGTTAGAAGAAAACCTTACAGCGTTATCCTCTTTGATGAAATCGAAAAGGCTCATCCGGATGTATTTAACATCCTGCTGCAGCTGCTCGACGATGGCAGACTTACTGATAACCAGGGCAGAACGGTTGACTTCAAGAACACGATTGTCATCATGACTTCGAATATCGGTAGCGCGGAGCTTATCGAGAACATGAATCAGGATGGCGTAATTCCTGAGGAAGTCAAAGAGAAGGTTACGGGCGAGCTCAAGGGCTACTTCCGCCCAGAGTTCCTCAACCGTGTCGATGACATAATCGTATTCAGTGCTCTTACGCTTGAGCAGGTTAAGAAAATCATCGACCTGTCCTTTGCTCAGATTGCAGATCGAATTGCCGATAGGGATATGCATATTTCGATGACGGATGCGGCTCGCGAGCTCATAGCCAAGGAGTCGTATGATCCGCAGTACGGCGCTCGTCCAATCAAGCGTTACCTGCAGAAGCATATCGAGAACGAAATCGCAGGCATGATTATCCGCGGCGACCTCATCGACGGCGGCAGCGTAACAATCGACGCAAATGGCGACGAGCT
>CAVEOR010000168.1:0-2340 GCA_963617285.1 Anaerovoracaceae bacterium
TCGTAGTAGTAAAGACCGGCGACATCATGACGCTTCCTGGACTTCCAAAGGTTCCGGCTGCTGAGAAGATCGACATCGACGAAAACGGCGTAATCAGCGGACTGTTCTAAAATCAAAATTTACTGGCTCGGCGCATTGCTGAGCCTTTTTTTATTTTCGTGATGAGTGCGGCGGGTGTCGTGCAATCCGCACTTTGATAAGAAATAAACTATTGGATTTAACATACATTTAACTTTTATTTCCCCGCACCCTAATGTAGAATATATATCGAAAGAAAAGGTTATATCAAAGAAAATTCTAGGAGAATTTAAGAGAAAAAAGGAGAAAATATGGACATTTTTGGAGTGTTGCAGCTGCTGGGTGGCCTTTGCCTCTTCCTCTTCGGTATGGAGACGATGGGAGACGGGCTCAAGAAGGCATCTGGTAGCAAGTTAGAAGAAATCCTCGCACGTTTGACATCGAATGTGCCAAAGGGAGTTGCATTGGGTGCAGCTGTAACGGCTGTAATTCAGAGCTCGTCGGCTACGACAGTTATGCTAGTTGGTTTTGTTAATTCGGGAATCATGAGCCTCAGGCAGGCGATTCCAGTCATCATGGGCGCCAACATCGGTACGACTGCGACGGCTTGGATACTCAGCCTTTCTGGTATCGATGGCGAAAGCTTCTTGATTCAGATGCTCAAGCCAATGTCATTCTCGCCGATACTTGCGGCAGTTGCAATCGTTTTCATGATGTTCATGAAGAGCGAGAAAAAGTACAACATCGGTCTTATCATGATTGGATTTGCAGTACTCATGTACGGAATGGATATCATGAGCTCGGCTGTTGAGCCACTGGCAGATGTTCCGGAATTCGTAAATGTCCTGACGATGTTCAGCAATCCTATACTCGGCGTACTCGCGGGCGCAATCTTTACTGCAGCTATTCAGAGCTCATCCGCATCCGTCGGAATTTTGCAGGCTCTCTGCAAGACTGGCGCGGTAACCTACGGCACGACGATTCCTATCATCATGGGTCAGAACATCGGTACATGTATCACAGCTATCCTTTCCTCAATCGGTGCAAACCGCGGAGCCAAGAGAGTAGCTTGCGTGCATCTTTCCTTTAATATAATCGGAACAATTGTGTTCCTGACAGTTTTCTATACGGCAAATGCAATCTTAAACTTCACATTCTTAGATAATGTCGTAAACCCTGCAGATGTTGCGGTAATCCACAGCATGTTCAACGTTGGATGTACTTGCATGCTCCTGCCGTTCACCAGACAGCTCGAGAAGCTCGCAAACTTCGTTGTCAAGGATATGCCAGAGGAAAAAGCTCTTGACGAGACCCTCAACCTCCTCGAAGAAAGATTCCTGGAGACACCGAGCTTTGCTGTTAGACAGTGCAAGGCTGTAGCAACAAAGATGGCTAATCACGCTCGTTCTTGCATAGAAACATCAATGAATCTGATAAAAGAATTTGATAGAAATAAGTGCGATTACGTTTATTTGATTGAAGAAAAAGTAGACCGCTATGAAGACGCTCTCGGCGAGTATATCCTCAAGCTTAACAGCCTCGACATCAGCGACGAGGACAGTAAGGTTCTGACACTGATTCTTCACGATATGGGCGACCTGGAGAGAATCACCGACCACGCACGTAACATCGCAGAGACGGCGGAAGAGCTGCATAGCAAAGGCCTCAGTTTCTCCCAGGCTGCAAAAAATGAAGTTACCGTATTTATGGATGCGGTGCACGAGATTCTTGACCTTGCAATTGATGCGTTCGAGAATAACGATGTAGCCAAGGCAGCAGAAGTTGAACCACTCGAGGATGTAATCGACGCAATACACGCAGAGGTCAAGGCAAGACACGTAAAGCGTCTGAAGGACGGTGTTTGCACAATCGAGCTTGGATTTATCCTTTCGGACCTTGGCACGAATCTCGAGAGAGTTTCTGACCACTGCTCCAACCTTGCAGTCAGCGTAATCGAAGGCGAGAAGGGCAACTTCGACATGCACCATTACCTCGACGACCTCAAACTCTACGGACACGACAACTTTGACGAGAAGATGCACAAGTACGAGCTCAAGTACGCGCTGCCGAAATAGGGCGCAGGTGCGAGCTCAAATATTCGACACATCAACCCTCTTTGCTATTCAAACCAGCAAGGAGGGTATTTTTGTGCAGAAAAAGATTAGAAAAAGGCTTTTATCGGAGTGGGATTTATGGTAGAATAGGAGGGAAAGCGAGAGCTAATTTGAACGAAAGAAAATCGACAAAATTGGCAGTACATGCAACATAGATTTTCTGGGAGGTAACGGATGAAACCCATATATAAGAGAGTTTTGCTGAAGA
>CAVEOR010000169.1:0-2303 GCA_963617285.1 Anaerovoracaceae bacterium
CGCAGAGGGAGGTGCTGACAATGAGTAGTGAATACATGCTTGAAACTAGAAACTTAGGCATCTCGTTCGGCGGACTTAAGGCTTGCGACGAGCTTAATCTGAGAATCAAGAAGGGCCAGCTTTACGGCCTCATCGGACCAAACGGTGCCGGCAAAACAACCGCTTTCAACCTTTTGACAGGTGTATATAAGCCAACTGAGGGTAATTTCTTCCTTGACGGAGAAAAGCTCACTGGCCTCTCGACAATCGAGATCAACAAGAAGGGTATCGCAAGAACCTTCCAAAATATTAGATTGTTCAAACAGCTCTCGGTACTTGACAATGTCAAGCTGGGACTGCATAATGATTATGAGTACGGTACGCTGGCTGGAATCCTCCGCTTGCCATCTTATGCAAAGACCGAAAGGGCTATGAATGAGAAGGCTGAGTCACTTCTGGAGGTATTCGGCTTGGCAGACGAAAAAGATTATATTTCAGCTAATTTACCTTACGGCAAACAGAGAAAGCTCGAAATCGCAAGAGCACTGGCTACATCGCCAAAGCTTCTTTTGCTGGATGAGCCTGCCGCTGGTATGAACCCGAACGAGACTCAGGAACTGATGGACACCATCGAATTTGTTAGAGAAAACTTCGATATGACCATTTTGCTGATCGAGCACGACATGAGACTCGTTGGCGGAATTTGCGAGGAAGTTACAGTTCTTAACTTCGGTACAGTGCTCGCGCAGGGCGAAACGAAGGAAGTTCTGAGCAATCCGCAGGTTGTCAAGGCATATCTGGGTGAATAAGGAGGAAAGTTCAATGGCAATGTTAGAAGTAAGAGATTTGGAAGTCAGCTACGGCGCGATTAACGCCATCAAGAAGATTTCCTTTGATGTAAACGAGGGCGAGGTTATCGCTCTGATCGGTGCCAACGGTGCCGGCAAGACGACTACGCTGCACACTATCACTGGCCTCCTCAAGGCAAAAGCAGGTAGCATCAAGTTCGAGGGCAAGGAGCTGACGAAGGTTCCGCCTCACAAGATCGTTGAGATGGGTATGGCTCACGTACCTGAGGGCAGGAGAATTTTCCAGCAACTCTCCGTTTTCAAGAACCTTGACCTGGGTGCATACACTCGCAAGGACAAGAAGGAGTATGCTGAGAACCTCGAAATGGTTTACGAGAAATTCCCGAGACTGCTCGAGAGAAAAGACCAGATTGCTGGCACGCTTTCTGGCGGCGAGCAGCAGATGCTTGCTATGGGTCGTGCGCTGATGTCCAGCCCGAAGATCATCCTGATGGACGAGCCTTCCATGGGTCTGTCACCGCTTTTCGTAGGCGAGGTTTTCAAGATCATCGAAGAGATCAAGAAGAGCGGCACGACGGTATTGCTGGTAGAGCAGAACGCAAAGAAGGCGCTCGAGGTTGCTGACCGTGCGTACGTTCTGGAGACGGGCAAAATCGTTCTCGAGGGCGACGCGAAGGACCTCATGAACGACGAAAAGGTTCGTAAGGCTTACTTGGGTGAGTAGGGCGAAGGTAAGCTTAGTTGAGCACTGAACGGGCTGGTAAAATCTGGAAATTATACCAGCACTGTAATCGCTCAACTTTAGCTGAATAAAGTTGTAGGAAGAAAAGAAACAGGAGACTACACTATGGATAAGTATGTAATTACGATTGCCAGAGAATATGGCAGTGGCGGAAGAGGTATCGCACATCGACTAGCCGAGGCGCTCGGCATTAGATACTACGACAAGGAGCTCATTCGCATGGCTTCTGAGGACAGCGGCCTGAGCGAGGCGCTGTTTAACCTCACCGACGAAAAATTAGAAGATAAATTCTTGAATAAGCACGGCCTGACGAAGGGCACGCTCGTTTCGCAGCCGCATCCAGAGAAGA
The DNA here is from genome assembly GCA_963617285.1 of Anaerovoracaceae bacterium. Lineage (GTDB taxonomy): Bacteria > Bacillota > Clostridia > Peptostreptococcales > Anaerovoracaceae > CAG-238. Next base: position 1,880 of record CAVEOR010000169.1, read on the forward strand.
AAATCACCAAGGAGGAGCTGTTCCAGTTCCAGTCGGAGATTATCAGAAGAATTGCGGCGCAGGACGAGTCATGCATCATCATCGGCCGCTGCGGTCAGTACATTCTGAGAGACAACCCGAACCTGGTTAGAATCTTCGTGCATGCGGACAAGGATGTTTGCATCGAAAGGCTCATGAATCGCTACGGAATCGACAAGGAAGAGGCGACGAAACTCAGAGAGACCGTCGACAGGAACCGTGCGGAATACCACCGTCACTACACGGGCACGGAGTGGAAGGACGTAACCAACTACGACCTGAGCCTCGATACTTCGCGCATGTCGAAGGACGAGTGCATCAAGACAGTCGTAGAGTATATCAAGAGCAGATAAGTCCGAAAGGATTCCATAAAAATTATCTGAAAACCCCGAGAGGAATTCCCGCC
>CAVEOR010000170.1:0-2275 GCA_963617285.1 Anaerovoracaceae bacterium
CTTTCTTGTAATCTTGAAGCTATTATAGTATAATATTTTCGACAAATCGGTTGAATATTCAACAAAGGAGAAATTTTTTATGAAAAATTTTATTTCCGTCATCAAATCGTCCAAGCTTTTTTCGGGAATCGCTGAGGACGAGATAAATGCGATGATGTCGTGCCTGAGGGCGAGAAAGCAAGAATTCCCAAAGGATGCGTTCGTCATGCGGGAAGGCGATGTGACGGAAGAGATTGGGCTGGTGCTTGCTGGCAGTGTGCTCATCATTCAGGAAGACATCTGGGGAAACAGAAATATTTTGTCAAAGCTCGGGCCTGGGCAGACCTTTGCGACGGCCTTTGCTTGTGCGCCAGGAAGCGCCTTGAACGCGAGCGCTGTAGCCGAATCAGCAGCCACGATTATGTTCCTCAACGTTAGGCAAATCATGACGACCTGCACGTCGGCCTGCGAGCATCACACGAGGGTAATCAGAAATCTCCTCGGAGAGCTTGCGGAGAAGAACATCGGCAACGGCGAGAAGATTGCGCACATGGGGCAGAGGACGACGAGGGATAAGCTGATGTCGTATTTGTCAGCGGAGGCGCGTAGGCTCGGCAAGTACGAGTTTGATATTCCGTTCTCGCGGCAGCAACTTGCGGACTATCTGGGCGTAGATCGCAGCGGACTTTCGCTTGAACTCAGCAAGATGCAGGCGGATGGGCTCATAAATTACAAGAAAAATCACTTTAAGCTCAATGTATAGGCGTTTTGCCCCTTGCGTTTGCGCGGAAAAATGCATATAATATAAGGTAGACTTTAGCTCCGAACGCTTTGGACGCTTTTGCGTTGGCAGGGCGGCAGGAGAGAATATAGAAAATTTTAGGAGAAGAGGGAAATACCGATGAACAAAGTTTTGCTCAGAGAGCTTTTTAGAAACACAGAGAAATACGCAGATGCGGAGGTCGTGATTCAGGGCTGGATCAGGAACAACAGAAACTCCAACAAGTTCGGATTCATTGAACTCAACGACGGCTCGTTCTTCAAATCCGTGCAGGTTGTATATGAAGACGAATTTTTGGACAATTACGAGGAAATTGCGAAGGCTTATGTCGGCTCAGCGCTTGAGGTTACTGGTATCGTTAGCCTTACGCCGAACGCGAAGCAGCCTTTCGAAATCAAGGCTCGCAAGATTGCAATAGCCGGACCTTGCACACCGGACTATCCGCTTCAGCCGAAGCGCCACTCCATGGAGTTCCTCAGAGAAATCGGCTATCTCAGACCGAGAACAAATATGTTCAGCGCGGTATTCAGAGTTCGCTCCCTCGTTGCATATGCAATCCACAAATTCTTCCAGGATCAGGACTTCGTTTACGTTCACACTCCTGAGATTACGGCTAGCGACGCTGAGGGCGCAGGCGAAATGTTCCAGGTAACGACCCTTGACCTTGACAATCTGCCAAGAACAGAGGACGGCAAGGTTGACTACAGCCAGGACTTCTTCGGCAAGAAGACGAATTTGACTGTATCTGGACAGCTCGAGGCAGAAATCTTCGCACTCGCATTCAGAAATGTATATACATTCGGACCGACATTCCGTGCGGAGAATTCCAACACGGCTCGTCACGCATCCGAGTTCTGGATGATAGAGCCAGAGATGGCATTCGCTGACCTCAACGACTACCTCGACGTGGCTGAGGACATGATTAAGTACATCATCAACTATGTGCTGGAGAATGCGCCAGAGGAAATGCAGTTCTTCAACTCCTTCGTAGACAAGGGGTTGCTGGCAAGACTCGACAACATTGTAAATTCAGACTTCGGCAGAGTTACATATACAGAGGCTGTTGAGCTTCTCAAGAAATCGGGCAAGGAGTTCCAGTATCCAGTTGAGTGGGGCATCGACCTGCAGACTGAGCACGAGCGCTACCTGACAGAGGAAATCTACAAGAAGCCAGTTTTCGTAACGGATTATCCAAAGGACATCAAGGCGTTCTACATGCGTCTTAACGACGACGGCAAGACCGTTGCAGCGGCTGACCTTCTGGTTCCGGGCGTTGGCGAAATCATCGGCGGCTCCCAGAGAGAGGAAAGACTCGACGTGCTGGAGAAGAGAATGGAAGAGATGGGTCTCAACAAGGAAGACTACTGGTGGTATTGCAACCTCCGCAAGTTCGGTGGAGTCAAGCACGCTGGCTACGGCCTGGGCTTCGAGCGTATCATCATGTATGTGACGGGCGTTCAGAACATCCGCGACGTCCTCCCATTCCCAAGAACACCGAAGACGGCAGAATTCTAA
>CAVEOR010000171.1:0-2274 GCA_963617285.1 Anaerovoracaceae bacterium
AGTCCGAGGAACAGGCTTGCCATCGCGAAGTAGATGCTCAGTGCGACCGCGTCGGAGATCGACGAAATCGCTGGATTTGCAATGAGTGCCGGGTCGAGGCCTACTTTCTTGACCAGCAGAGGTACCATACTCCCTAAAATCTTGGCAAAAATTACGATGAAAAGCATCGCCGCGCAAACCGTAAGCGCAATCGAAATCTCATAGCCGTCCAGCAAAACGATTCGGATAAAGTTGAACGCGCTGAGAATCACGCCGATAACCGCACCGATTCGGATTTCTTTCCATAGAATCTGTAGCGTATCCGACGTGTCGACCTCGCCCGTAGCAAGACCACGGATGATGAGCGTCGCGGCCTGAGAGCCAGTGTTTCCGCCGGTTCCCATCAGCATTGGCATGTATGCAACCAGGCAGATGATTTCCGAAAGCTTCGCCTCGAAATTCGTGATAATCATGCCCGTGAATATGTATGCGACCATCAAAATCAAAAGCCACGGAAGTCTGTTCAGCGCGTGCTTCCAGACGGAGATGTCGAGGTAGTCTTTGTCTGGGTCATCGAAGTTGATGACACCGTTCATTCTCTCGATATCCTCTGTTGCCTCTTCTTCCATGACGTCGAGGATGTCGTCGACCGTGATGATTCCGACGAGGCGGTGCTCTTTGTCAACAACTGGCATTGCCAGGAAACCGTATTTCTGGAATTCGTCGGCAACCTCTTCCTGGTCGTCGTATACGTTCAGCCACACGTAATCCGTGTGCATGATGTCTTTGAGTTTGACCGAATCGTCCGCGATGACGAGCGTGCTCAGTGACACGATACCGATGAGCTTGCGGCCTGCGTCCTTGATGTAGCAGGTGTAAATCGTCTCGGCGTCCATGCCTTCCTTCTTGATATAGGCAAGCGCCTCGCCGACGGTCATGTCCTTCTGCAGGCTGATGTACTCAGGTGTCATCAGGCTTCCGGCGCATGTGTCTGGGTAGTTCAAGAAGTTGTTGATGAGCGCGCGCTCATTCTTCGGTGTTTTTTCTAAAATTTTGTCGACTATGTTGGCAGGGAGCTCCTCCAAAATGTCGATCTTATCGTCGAAGTCGAGTTCTGCGACGATGTAACTAAGCTCCTTATCAGTGATTCCGTCTACGATTTTCAGTTGGTCGTCGGACGGCAAGTACGAGAAAACCTCGACCGAAATGTCCTTCGGAAGCAGGCGGTAAACGACGACGACTTTTTCGATGTCGTCTGGGTCCTCCAGCAGTTCCTCGAACATCTCTGCGATGTCGGCTTCGTTGTACTTTAGGAGTTCATCTCTAATCTGAAAGTACTTTTTCTCCTCGAGGAGGTCGAAAATCTTCTCCATGGATTCCTTCATTGCACTTTCAGGGTCTCTCATGATGTTCTGATCCAATGTAATCACTCCTTTCTATTTTGTTGCGATTTTGCGATTGCTCGCCTTCGCCGCTGGCTGCTCGTCTAGCGGAATCGCATCGGAGTGACTGATGTTTCTACGCAAAAAAAGCAGCAATACGGCTCGTTATTCTGTAATTATTCGGTTTCGCATCGGGGACGCTATCCATATTGTTGCTCCTTTCCTTTGGTTCTTATTCAATAAAAATTTCGCGGCGAGAGGGGTTGGTTGTGCCCTCGCTTTGATTTTTTCTTAACATAATATTATACCGCTCTTTCGGGCCGTTTGGCAAGCAAAAAAAGCGGTTATTTCGAAAATTTTGAGAGCCGCATGCGCTGCCGGTCAACGGTCCGCCTCCACCTTCCAGAGGAAGTGTGCACGGGTGGTGCAAACGATTCAGTGCTTGACGAGCGGCGGCAAATGGTAGCTTATCTGCGTTTCTGCGTGCGGCTGGTGGCAGATAAGCGAGACTGACTTGGGATGGGTGCGGCTGGCACGATGCTTGCGGGGAATTGCAAGCATCGTGCCAGCCGCAGCCCGCCGTTACTTCAGTCCAATGTTAACTATGCGCTCAGGATCCAGCCCCGCCTCCAGCGCCCTGCTGAGCGGCCCCTCGAACGAGCCGACCTTCTCAGGCACGTGTGCGTCGCTTCCGATGATGAACTTGACATCGTAGCGGGCCGCAATCTTGATTTCGTCCACTGTAAGGTGCGCGTGCTTATCGTTTATCTCCACGAGCGTGCCCGTGTCTGCGCACGCCTTGGCTATGTCCTCTATGTCGAACGGCCCCTTGTCGCCAGGGTGCGTGAGAACGTCGATGTGGTTGCCGTGTTCCTCGTTGTAGTAGAGGCAGTCGAGAATCATCGCCGTGTTC
>CAVEOR010000172.1:0-2225 GCA_963617285.1 Anaerovoracaceae bacterium
TTCGGCGTGGTCAACCGCTACGACCTGTCGGAAGAGTTCCCGGCACTGACCCTGCGCCCGACCGCAATCAAGTCGGCTATGGACGAGATTCTGTGGATTTGGCAGAGAAAATCGAACAATATCCACGACCTCAAGCCGCACATCTGGGACGAGTGGGCAGACGAAAACGGCTCAATCGGCAAGGCTTACGGCTACCAGATGGGCAAGAAATATCGGTTTGCGCAAGGGGAGATGGACCAGGTGGACAATGTGCTTTGGCAGCTAAAGAATCAGCCGCAGTCAAGGCGCATCATGACGAACATATATAACTTTGAGGATTTGGCTGAGATGAACCTCGAGCCTTGCGCTTACAGCATGACGTTCAACGTAACTGGAAATCGCCTAAATGCGATCCTCAACCAGCGCTCGCAGGACATCCTGGCGGCGAACAACTGGAACGTCGTGCAATACTCGCTCCTTCTGATGATGTTCGCACAGGTAAGCGGACTGGAGGCAGGCGAGCTCGTGCACGTGATTTCCGACGCGCACATCTACAATAAGCATGTGCCAGTAATCGAAGAGCTCATCAGCCGCCCGCAATACCCAGCCCCGAAGGTGACGCTCAACCCAGACGTCAAGGATTTCTACGACTTCACGACGGACGATCTCACGGTCGAGAACTACCAGGCCGGCCCGCAGGTCAAGAACATCCCAATCGCAGTATAGTTGGAAACGGAACGAAAGGACAGAAAACCATGAACTTAATCGCAGCGGCGGATCTCAACTGGGGGATCGGCAAGGACGGCGGGCTGCTCATCAGCTTGCCGGGAGATATGAAATATTTTAAGGAAAAGACGAGCGGCAAGGTCGTAATCATGGGCAGGGCTACATTGGAGAGCCTGCCGGGTGGCAAGCCTCTGCCGAATCGGACAAATATAGTGCTCACGACGAACAAAGACTTCGAGCGCGAAGGCTGCGTCATCGTTCACGACATGGACGAGCTTGCGGCAGCGTGCAGGGGCTATGCACCAGATGACATCATGGTAATCGGCGGCGAGCAGATTTACATGCAGCTCATCAGGCAGTGTGACAAGCTCTACATCACGAAGATTCTTGCGGAGTTCGAGGCGGACAAACACCTGATGAACGCCGACAGGATGAAGAGCTTCGAGCTGGTGAGCGAGAGCGACGTCATGGAGGAAAAAGGCGTGCAGTACCAGTTCCTCGTATACCAGAAGAAGCAAAGCGCATAGTTAGAAATTCGGTGACGAGGCGCGGAACTCATATTCAAAAGTAAAAATCCGAGGCACGGTTTCGTATCTCGGATTTGGTGTATTATAAAAGGTAGAATTTAATTAGGAGGCCAGGATGGCAAAGGTTAAGAATAAAAGAGAAAACCACGTAACGAAGCGCGGCACATACGGACACGGCTACGGCCCGAAGGACAGCCAGGAGGCTGGCCGCGGCGGCAGAGGCCAGGGCACGAGCCGCCCGCACAGCAGCAATAGTAAGGGCGGCCGTGCGAGCGGTAGCGACAGCGGCAACAGAGGCTACCGCGACCGCGAGCTGCAGGGATACGACGGCGATTTCGCACAGGCGCCGAGTAACATTATCTGCGGGCGAAACCCAGTAACTGAGGCGCTCAAGAGCGGCCGCGAAATCGACAAGCTCGTGGTCAGCAGCACAGAAGGCTCCATGGTCAAGATTCTCGCCATGGCAAAGGACGCTGGAATTCCAATCATGAAGGCGGAGAAGGCAGCCCTCGACAGGCTCGCCCCAGGGCAGGCGCACCAAGGCGTTGCCGCATACATCAGCCCATATGAATATGCCGAGATGGACGACATCTTCGCACTGGCGGCGAGCCGCAACGAAGATCCGTTTATCATAATCCTCGACAACTTAGAGGATCCGCACAACCTCGGCGCAATCATGAGAACGGCAGAGTGCAGCGGCGCACACGGCGTAATCATCCCGAAGCGTAGAGCATGCGGCCTCACGGAGACGGTTGCCAAGGCATCCGCAGGCGCAATCGAGTACATGCCATGTGTCAAGGTCACTAACATCTCGCAGACCATCGACGAGCTCAAGGAGCGAGGCGTGTGGGTAGCGGCCTGCGACATGGGCGGCGAGGAATACTACAAGGCAAACCTCGCGGGCGCAATCGCAGTAGTAATCGGCAGCGAGGGCTTCGGCATCAGCAAGCTCGTCAAGGAAAAATGCGACTTTATCGTATCCATGCCGATGGT
>CAVEOR010000173.1:0-2186 GCA_963617285.1 Anaerovoracaceae bacterium
ATCACGACGCGACTTTGATTGAGGGCAGCGGCTGCTACGAAGGTGCGACGAGAAACATCCTTTACTCGGTTGTCGGCAGAGAAGAGGTCGACAAAGTCATCGCGGCCATCAAAAAAATCGACGAGCACGCATTTATCAACGTCATAAACACAGAGCAAATCAACGGCAGATTCTACAGGACGCCGACGAGGTAAAAGTGCGAGAAACGCACACTACAGGAAGGACATAAAAAATGGACTTCAAGATACATTCGGAATTCAAGATGATGGGCGACCAGCCCGAGGCAGTGGACAAGCTCGTCCGCGGTATCGAGGCAGGGAAGAAGTACCAGACGCTCATGGGCGTAACGGGCTCGGGCAAGACATTCACCATGGCCAACCTCATAGAGCGCGTGCAGAAGCCGACGCTTGTAATCTCCCACAACAAAACATTGGCAGCACAGCTTCACGGCGAGTTCAAGGAGTTCTTCCCAGAGAACGCAGTGGAGTATTTTGTTAGTTATTACGACTATTACCAGCCAGAGGCCTACGTGCCTTCGACGGATACATATATAGAAAAAGATTCAGATATCAACGACGAAATCGAGAAGCTGAGGCACTCGGCCACGGCGGCACTCGCGGAACGCAAGGACGTTATAATCGTCGCTTCCGTATCGTGCATATACGGTCTCGGCAGCCCATTCGACTACGAGAATCAGATGCTTTCGCTCAGACCAGGGATGGAAAAGCCGCGCAAGGACATTCTCCGCAGGCTCGTGGACATCCAATATGTCCGCAACGACATGGCATTCGAGCGAGGCAGTTTCCGCGTGCGCGGGGATGTAATCGACATCTACCCGGCGGGCGCAGAGTCGGCGGTCAGAGTCGAGCTCTTCGGCGACGAAGTCGACACAATCAAGGAAATCAACCCGATTACGGGAGAGATAATCGGCATCAGAAACCACATCGCGATTTATCCGGCATCCCATTATGTAACATCTCCAGAGAAAATGGAAAAGGCGCTCGTCACGATCGACGAGGAGCTGGAAGAGAGAATCCAGTGGTTCAAGGATAGAGGCAAGCTCCTCGAAGCACAGAGAATCGAGCAGCGGACGCGTTACGACCTCGAGATGCTCAGAGAGGTCGGCAGCTGCAAGGGTATCGAGAATTACTCAAGGCATCTCAACGGATTGCCTGCGGGCAGTCGGCCATATACGCTGATTGACTACTTCCCAGAAGATTTTCTGCTGATAATAGACGAGTCGCACGTTATGCTCCCGCAGCTGCGGGCGATGTATGCGGGCGACCGCTCGAGAAAGTCCTCGCTGGTTGAATATGGCTTCCGCCTGCCGTCAGCCCTGGACAATAGACCGCTTACATTTGACGAGTTCAGTGGGCTTGTGAACCAGGCAGTGTTCTTCAGCGCGACGCCAGCCTCCTACGAGAAAGAAGTCTCTGGCGGCGTGAATGCGGAGCAGATCATCAGACCGACGGGACTGCTCGATCCGCCGATTGAAGTCGTTCCAACGGAGGGTCAGATCGACCATCTGATAGGCGAAATCAACATGACGACGGCTCGCGGCGAGCGCGTGCTCGTGACAACTCTCACAAAGAAGATGGCGGAGAGCCTCACCGACTACCTCAAGGGCGTGGACATCAAGGTTAGATATTTGCACTCCGAGGTCGATACGCTGGAGAGAATGGAGATAATCCGAGACCTCAGACTTGGTGTGTTTGATGTTCTTGTGGGTATAAATCTACTTAGAGAGGGCCTTGACATACCTGAGGTTTCCCTCGTGGCGATACTCGACGCGGATAAGGAAGGCTTCCTGAGAACCGAGACTTCGCTCATCCAGACGATAGGCAGAGCGGCGCGTAATGTGAACGGTAGGGTTATCATGTACGCTGACGGAGTCAGCAAGGCCATGGATGTTGCAATCAAGGAGACCGAACGTAGACGCCAGATTCAGGACGCATATAACAAGGAACACGGAATCACGCCAGCGACGGTCAAGAAGTCGGTGCGTGCGGTCATAGAAGCGACCAAGGTTGCAGAGCCGACGATGGAGTCATACGAAGGCAAGAGCCCGCTCGAGCTCACGAAGAAAGAGCTCCGAGACTACATTGGCAAGTTAGAAAAGGAAATGAAAATCGCTGCGGCAGACCTTCAGTTCGAGAGGGCTGCAGAGCTTCGTGACCAGATTTTTG
>CAVEOR010000174.1:0-2178 GCA_963617285.1 Anaerovoracaceae bacterium
TCCTTTACCTTGCTGAGAAGGAACGGCGTGATTCTCTTGCCAGTAATCTTCTGTGCCTCGCACTCAGCCAGTGCCTTGTTGATTACGACATCCATCTTCTCGAACGGAATCTCGTCCTCAGCTGGGATTGGGCAAGCGATAAGCATGCCGCCCGCAAGTCCGAGCTCGTGCTTAGCCTTGATGAGTCCAGCGATTTCTGCTGGGTCATCGAGTCTGCACTCTGACTTGAATCCGCTCTTGCTGCTGTAGAACGCTGGGAAGTCCTCAGTTCCGTATGTAACGACTGGAACGCCAGAAGTCTCAAGGTATTCAAGCGTTGCACCGATGTCGAGGATTGACTTGACACCTGCACATACGACTGCAACATCTGTCGCTTTGAGTTCCTCAAGGTCTGCCGAGATGTCGAAGCTCTCGCCCGCTCCTCTATGAACTCCGCCGATTCCGCCCGTAACGAAAAGCTTGATTCCTGCCATCTTCGCACAAATCATAGTTCCTGCTACTGTCGTTGCGCCATTCATTTTCTTGGATATAACAAGTGGAAAATCGCGGCGGCTAACCTTGAGCACGTCCGTTGCTGTTCCCAGATACTCGATTTCTTCCTTCGTCAGGCCGATTTTGATCTTGCCTCCGATGATTGCGATGGTCGCTGGCATTACGCCCTCAGCCCTGATTACGTCCTCTACAGCAATGGCCGTTTCAACGTTTCTCGGATAAGGCATGCCGTGGGCGATAATCGTCGATTCCAGTGCTACGACTGGCTTTCCCTCTTCAAGCGCCTTCTTAACTTCAGGCTTAATCTCCAAAAACTCAGAATACATCTTATAAAATCCTCCTCTTAATTTCGTCTATGTCAATTTTTTCGTTTACTGCCTTCTTGCTCTCCATGGCAAGCTCCGATGCCGCCATACCGAGCCTTGCGATTTCCTCTATATCAAGGTCCTCAGCCATCCCAATCAAAATCATTGCACTGAAAGCGTCTCCCGCGCCTGTCGCGCTGACAAGCTTGATGTCTTTCTTCGGATGGATATAGCCGTCCTTTTCTCTATTCTTATAGTATACACCTTCTTTGCCCAAAGTGATATATACGTTTTCAACGCCGCGGTCAAGGAACCAGTCCGCAGCTGCCGTTAGGTCAGCTTGGCTCTTTATAGTCAAACCGCTTATGGCCTCCGCCTCTATCAAATTCGGCTTGATGCTGTGAAATCTGCCGATGGAACTGATTGTCCGAGGCGCCTTGCTCGCAGACACTGGGTCAAGGAAGAGTTTCGCTTCGGTAAGCATCCCCGTAATCTCCTCGAGCGCCGCCTCCTGTAGGTTCGCGTCGAGTGCTATCGCCTTTGCCTTGGAAATCTCGGGTAGGTTCTGGCGAATGTACTCTGGCGTAATCTCCTTGATTATCTCCATGTCGTTTACGGCGAGCTTCATGTCCATGTTCTCGTCGAGTATCGAAAGGTAGACACACGAGCCTGCGCCCTCAATCGTCCTAATCATGCTCGTATCTGCTCCTAGCCCTGCTAGATGCTCCTTTGCGCCTTTGCCGAGCTCATCGTTTCCGACAACCGAGACCATGCCGACGTTCTGTCCGAGGCGAGCGAGGTTCTCAGCGATGTTCCTGCCAACTCCGCCATATGCAATCGAAACCGTGCCAGGATTCGAGTCGCGATCCAAGAGAGTTGTAAACGGGCTGCCTTCTATATCAATATTTATTCCGCCAACTACAATTATATCTGCCATAAAACACCATTAAAAAACCTGCCATTGCGGCAGGTTTTGTTTCTCAAGTTATGTCAAAAGCTTATCTGCCCGCCTTGACGTATAGTACTTAATTCGTTTGAAATTCTACCATACATAGGCGTGCCGTGTCAAGTGCCGATTGTGCTGAGGAAGCCCAGCGAAAAGTCTCTTCCCTCGCTAAGTCCTCGTCGCGTAGCACTTTTAGACGCTCAAGGATTGCTTCGCAGGGCCACGAGGCAAACGTGATCCATTGACCGGTGCCTGCGTGCCTAGCTGCTCAGCTGCACCTTTCGCGTAAAGTGCTAAACGCTCCTGCGGAAACCGCTCGGGAACAGATTTCCGCTGGGCTTTTCACTAACAATCGCTATTCATTATGTGAGTTAAACACCAGCTCGTCGCCATTTGCGTCGATTGTTACGCTGCCGCCGTCGATGAGGTCGCCGC
>CAVEOR010000175.1:0-2122 GCA_963617285.1 Anaerovoracaceae bacterium
TTTGATAATTAAATTTAATCGGAGATATAGTAAATGCAACAATTCAATGTAAAGGGAATGAGCTGTGCGGCGTGTAGCGCTCGCGTGGAGAAGGCGGTTTCCAAGGTGCCAGGCGTAGAAAGCTGCACCGTGAGCCTGCTTACAAACTCCATGGGGGTTGAGGGCACGGCAAGCTCGCAGGATATAATAAATGCGGTGGTAAAGGCGGGCTACAAGGCTTCCGTCAAGAAGGTTAAGCCGCAGGATGCGGTAGGTGGAGGCGGTGGCATGTACGCAGCCGAGGAGGCAGCGCTTGCGGACACCGAAACACCGCAGCTGAAGAAAAGACTGTTCACGTCGATAATTTTTCTCGTTATACTCATGTACTTCTCAATGGGGCACATGATGTGGGGCTGGCCTGTTCCAGGCTTTCTGGAGGCGAGCCACGTCGCGATGGGCGTAATCGAGATGGTTTTGACGATTATAATAATGATAATAAACCGCAAGTTTTTCATCAGCGGGTTCATGGGCATGGTGCATCGCGCGCCGAACATGGACAGCCTCGTGGCGCTGGGCTCTGGGGCGGCGTTCGTGTGGAGCGTTTGCGTGCTCGCTCTGATGATTCGGGCGCAGGCGGCTGGCGATAGCGCAGGTGTTATGATGTACATGGACGAGTTTTACTTCGAGTCGGCGGCGATGATTCTAACGCTCATTACGGTCGGCAAGACGCTCGAGGCTCGCTCAAAGGGCAAAACAACCGATGCGCTCAGAGGACTGATGAAGCTCGCCCCGCAGTCAGCTACCGTTATCAGAGGCGGAGCAGAAGTCAGCGTCAAAATTGACGAAGTAAAAATTGGCGACATTTTCGTGGTTAGACCAGGAGAAAACATCCCAGTCGACGGTGTTATCATAGAAGGCACGACAAGCGTGGATGAGTCGGCTTTGACTGGCGAAAGCTTGCCTGTAGAGAAGGAAGCTGGCGGAAGCGTTTCTGCCGCAACCATCAATTTGACGGGCTTCCTCAAGTGTGAGGCGAAGAGAGTCGGACAGGACACGACGCTTTCTCAGATAATCAAGATGGTCAGCGATACGCAGGCAACGAAGGCTCCAATCGCAAAGATTGCGGACAAAGTTTCCGGAATTTTCGTGCCGACGGTAATCGGAATCGCGCTCGTGACGCTCGCGGTTTGGCTCCTCATCGGGCAGACGTTTGCTTATGCGCTGGCAAGGGCAATTTCGGTTCTCGTAATCAGCTGCCCGTGCGCCCTCGGACTTGCGACACCTGTTGCTATAATGGTAGCCAGCGGGCTCAGCGCAAGAAACGGAATTTTGTTTAAGACAGCGGCTTCGCTCGAAGAGACGGGTAGAGCCAGCGTCATAGCTCTCGACAAGACAGGAACCATCACGAAAGGGCAGATGCAGGTGACGGACGTAGTGGCACTGGACGATCGGCTTCTGGCGATTGCGGCTTCCGTAGAATCAAAGAGCGAGCATCCGATAGCAAAGGCAATCGTAAACGCATGGCTGACTGACGCAGGTGGTGCAGAGGCTTCGGGATTGCTTGAAGTCAGCGACTTTGCGGCGCTTTCTGGGAACGGCGTAGAAGGCATTATAAATGGAAAGAAGATTCTCGGCGGCAGTGTGAAGTTCATCCAAGAAGCTTTGGTGGGCGAATCTGGCGAATCGAAATCTGCTGAAGATAATAAGTCGCAGGAGAGCGGTAATGTCTGCTGCGAGGATTTTGATGGAATAATTAAAAAGGCTGAAGAATTTGCTGGGATGGGGAAGACCCCGCTTCTGTTCGCGGAGGACGGCAAGCTTCTCGGTCTCATAGCTGTAGCAGATACGATCAAGGAAGACAGCAAGCAGGCAATCGCAGAGCTCAAGGAAATGGGTTTGAAGGTCGTAATGCTCACTGGTGATAACGAGAAGACGGCTCATACAATCGGAGCAGAGGCTGGCGTAGACGATGTAATAGCAGGAGTTTTGCCGAACGAGAAGGCGAGCGTGGTAGCCGAGCTCAAGAAACAGGGCAAGGTTATCATGGTCGGCGATGGCATAAACGATGCACCAGCGCTTACAGGCGCGGATATCGGAATGGCAATCGGCGCAGGTAGCGACATTGCGATAGATGCATGCGACG
>CAVEOR010000176.1:0-2091 GCA_963617285.1 Anaerovoracaceae bacterium
GGAGAATGAATTTGTTGGAGAGAATGATTTTGTTTGAGGAGAGTGCTTTGCAGGCATGCGAATGGAATGCCTGTAGCAAAAGGAAAGGAGCGGGAATATGCACTATACGAAGAAGTTTTTTGATGAGATTCTGCGGGCGTTTGAGGAGCAGATTCGTGAGAATGAAAGTAAAATTGAAGAATGTCAAGAGGGAAGCCTTTGGGTTGAAACGAAGAGGGGCAAAGAGTATCTCGTTCTGGTAAAGAAGGGCGCAGATGGCAGGCGTATTCGAAACAGAATTGGTGAGGATCAAGAAACTGTTGATAGGCTTTTGCGGAAGGAGTATCTGAGGACGCAGAACGAGGTGCTGGCGAGGGATGTTGAGATCCTGAGGTATGTGACGGAGAATTTCTTGGATACGTGCGCAGAGGAATACGTGAAGCACATTCCGAGCAGGCTGAGCGAGTATGCGAAGGAGATGATTGTCGCTGGGTACAAGCCGCATCCGTGGGAAAGCGAGCCTTACGAGAAGAGCGATTTCAAGCCTGAGGGAAAGTTCATTCATACGAGCAGGGGGCTTGATGTGCGGTCGAAGTCGGAGGCGCTTATCGCTGAGCAACTATATAAGTACGAAGTGCCATTTAGGTATGAGCAGGTTTTGCACTTCGGGGAGAGAAAGCTTGTGCCGGATTTTACGGTGCTCAACCGACGGACGGGGAAGGTGTTTTTCTGGGAGCATTGCGGGCTGGTGAACAATAGGAAGTACCTCGATCATCACAATTGGAAGATTAGCGTCTATGAGGGCGGCGGTATCGCGCCGTGGGACAATTTGATTGTGACTTACGATAGCGTCGACGGCGAGATGAACGTGGCACTGGTGGAGAGCGAGATTAGGAACAAGCTTCTATAAGAAGTGCTTGATTTTTGGGGCGGGGGTCTGTTTCAATCGCTGATGACAGCTCGGAACGGTGGATATAAATGAAAGAGGATAGCGCGAATGGTTTCGGCTATCCTCTAATTTTTTTTAATTTGACATCGGGCGTGCGCACTGCTATTTCATGTACTGGGCGGCGTGGCGCTTGAGAGCCTCGAATGACTGGTCGCTGATGTGGTGCTCCATTTTGCACGCGTCATCTGCAGCGACTTCTGGGTCCACGCCGAGGTTGATCAGAAACTGTGAAATCGTAGTGTGTCTCTCGTATATTTTCTCGGCGATTTCTTTGCCAGAGTCGGTCAGTGTCAGGTAGCCGTTCGCGTCACACAGCACGTAGCCGTCATTCTTGAGAATGCCAAGGGCGCGGCTCACGCTCGGCTTGCTGAAGCCCATCTCCTCGCTCACATCGATGGCGCGAACGGTCGGGTGGGTCTTCGATAACACTAAAATTGTCTCCAGATACATTTCGCCGGATTCTTGTATTGCCATAACTTACCTCCATAAACTGCAATTATGTTACCACAAAGGTGAAACGATTGCAAGAGTGATTTTTGCAGGTGGCGGAGGGCGGCCGCGGTCCAGCCGCCTGCGGAGTAGCTGTGCGGCGGCTGGACGCGGGCTGTTTGCTCGTATGGAAGCTGCAGCGGAGCAAACAGCCCGCAGCAGCGTTTGCCCAGCAAGGAAGCCAGAGGGGGCAAACGCCGCGCGGCCGCGCGCGGGATTGTTTTCAAAAAAGTGCAAAAGTTTTGCAAAAAAACAGTTGACAACCCCATCAACTGAGTGTATAGTATATGCGTGGTTAGCGAAAGCTAACCGAATTTTTGGTGAAAAGGTTAGCGAAAGCTAACCTACAAATTAGTGAAAGGGTTAGTTTTGACTAACTCGGAGGCGGCTCGGAAGACAGTTAAAACTAACCGCCGCGACCGAGCCCCAAGAAAAAATAGAAAAATAGTATGAAAGAACGGCTGGCTCGGTCAGCCAAAAAATTGTCTCAAGGGTTAGCGAGAGCTAACCTTCAAAACAGCCCGCAGGTTAGTGAACGCTAACCGCCAGGAGCCGCATGACGGACGGCGGAAGCTAATACTAGCGTTAGGCGAGTTGAACGAGGCGGATTGGAGGAAGATTATGATGCCTTTAACATTAGCAAGCCCAGGCGAGACGAACACGATCAAGAAGAT
>CAVEOR010000177.1:0-2082 GCA_963617285.1 Anaerovoracaceae bacterium
TCACCGAAACTTTCCACTGGCAAACCAAATAAAAATGCCCTCAATGATTTGTCATTTTTATTTGATTGCTACAGCAATTCGTCAATTTTACCTGCAAGATATAGCGGAATATTCGTAATCTGTCCATCCTCACGCAGCCCACGCCTAGAAATTCTAAGTGCATGCTCGGGTGCATAAGTTGCAATGTATTTTTTGAACGAAGGCGCACTCTTGTCTTCGCCAGCCTTGACCTCAACAGGGATAATTTCCGTCCCATTTTGCAAGAGGAAGTCCACTTCGAAGCCTTTGCCAGCATAGTACCTCGGTGAAATCGCAAGCTGACCATTTAGCTGCTGCAAAACGTAATTTTCTGCAAGCTGCCCTTTGAATTGATAATTTGATTTGAGCAAAATCGCGCTATTGTCAACGCCAGCCATATACTTGAGAAGTCCCGTATCAAACAGGAAAAGCTTGAAAAAATCTTGCTTGTCGAACGCCGCAAGCGGATGCTCAGGCTTTGAGACATTGCAAACTCGGTATATCATTCCAGCCGAAACGAGCCACTCTATCGCCTCCTCGAAATCCCGCGCGCGCCCGCCCTCGCGAACTGCTCCGTACATGAATTTTTCGTTAGGCTTGGCAAGTTGCGAGACAATGCTCCGAAACACCATTAGTATGCGCCCGCTGTTCACCTTGCCATTATGCTTCGAAAAATCGTTTTCGTAAATTTCAACAAGTTCGCCTTGAATTCGCAGGATCTGCTCGGGATCTTTGTACTCCACCCACGACGCAACGCACTCTGGCATTCCTCCAATGATAAAGTAATTATCAAGCGCGCCCAGCAATTTTTTATGAAAAATCTCCTCAATCTGAGAGCCTTTCTTTATCGTCTGATAATACGCATATAGCGTCTCATCGCTCGCCTCGAGGAACTCATCAAATGTCAAAGGATAGATGTGCAGAAGGTTCACCATTCCCACGGGGTACGACTTCGGCTGTGCAAGGAGTGTCCCGAGCAGACTGCCGGCCGCAATCACATGATACTCGTTCGCGTTCTCCTTGAAATATTTCAGAGAGTTGAGCGCCTCTGGACATTCCTGAATCTCGTCAAATATCACCAGCGTAGCCTCGGGCACGATTTTCACTCCAGCAAGCAACGACAAAAGTTCTATAATTCTCTCTGGATTTTTGTTTGAGGCGAAAATCGATTTCAGTTCATCTTCCTCATCAAAGTTGAAATAGACATAATTCTCGTAGCAAGTCCTTCCGAACTCCTTCATCAGCCAAGTTTTGCCGACCTGTCTTGCTCCTTTCAATATCAAAGGTTTCCTCTGCGGGCTTTCCTTCCATTCCATCAAATCTTGCAATGCTCTTCTCTTCATTTGAAATCACCGCCTTTCAGCTTTCTTTACAGATACTGTAACACATTTTTCGGACTTTTTCAAATGATTTTTGCACATTTTTCTGACTTTTTCAAGCACGCCCTGCACATTATTTGCACTTTTGCACCCGTTAAGGTATAATTTGGCTTCCATGCGGCTGCCGCCCAGCTAGTCGTGCAAAAAAGGTCGGGATTTCACCTCAAATCCGAGGCATAATCCCGACCTTTTTATCTTCTAGCGCAAACAGCGAAGTCGTAGAAGTATTTGTCGATGAAGGCTCTATCCGTGTTGTACTCGTTGTCGCCCACGAAATAGTCGCACATCACTTCTCTGAGCCTAGTCAGCTCCTTGAAGATTCCAGGATGCTCCGCTTTCTTCAGCGGTGCGCCTTCTATGGACAAGTCCAGAAGCTCCAGTCCTCTCTCGAAAGCCTTCATTTCTTTTTCCTTGTCGCCTTTTTCCTTGCGCTTGGCCGCCCTGCCGAACTCGCTCCCGATATTCGCGAGCTGTTCAGCTAGGCTCATCGTCTGCCACCTACCCGCAGCGAGGTCTCTGTGCTGATATGCGCTTACATCTCTATCCATTCGCAAACCACCTCGCAAATTTTCTCTCTTATTTCTTCGTCCTCGACATATCTAGAGCGATTGTTCTGCTTCGGTCTAATATTGATCAGCGAATCAAATTCAATTACGTCCTCCGCATCATCCTCGTCGAGAAGCAG
>CAVEOR010000178.1:0-2049 GCA_963617285.1 Anaerovoracaceae bacterium
GCTTGTGAATGCAGAGATTGGATTCACGAGTGAAACTGAAAATTGAATAGCGAATTAGTTGAGGATAACTAACGGAAAGGGTTGAGAGGCCCACTGTACCAGCAACCGTAATGCCTGCACTGACAGGACAAGTTCGGGAGACGAGTTATCGCTCAGAGGTAAAATCTCTTGGCAGTAGATTTTTGCATCGATTAGAAAAGGGTAAGCAGACAATGGAGCTTTCTGTTATAGCGGCAGGGAGCTTGCGAAGCGGCACGTTTTCAGAGGCGTTTGATAATAGGCAGCACGCGGTATGCGAGCGGCTTGCTTGTCAGGCGTTGGTTTGAATGTATGGCAAAAGATAGGCTGTCGAGAGATTCGGCAGTCTTTTTTTATTCGGATTTGCCGCTCAAGTCGATATTTGCATTCAAATTTAAGATTGAGGAGGAACGAGATGAGAGTATCATGGTTTGAAAACCCAGATAATGTGGTTTACACGACAATTGAGCAATTTGCAGATAACTTCGGGAAGGAAACGGGAATTTTCGGGCTCGGCGATAAGATTGCTGAGTTCAGGGAACATCCGACTGCGGAAGGTACGGTTCTGAAAGGGACAAAGAGAACAGCCCTTAAACTTTTCGTTCCCGACATGGTGTTCGACAAGCACATAGAGATGGGTGAGAATGTCTGGGTTTATGTAGGCGAAATGTACCCAGCTTACTGCATTTACGAGTAAAGGCGGATTGAGGAAATGAATGTGCAGAATAAGAAGACATTTTATCGGGCGTTGCAGGGCTTGAGTTTCTTCATACCTTGTGCGAGGACCGAGGAAAATGAAATAACGCTTAGGCTCCTGATGAATGGGAGCGGAGAGCAATACGTGCCAGCGTTCTTTTCGACGGATTCGCAGATTGGAGACTTCCCTGCGGATGAGCTCGTGGAGTTTGAGTTTCCCAAGCTTAGGCACATATTCGTCGACCTGCCGAGGGAAATCTGCGGCCTTGTGATAGAGCCATTTGATAAAAATATCATCGTGAATCGAGAGGGGCTTTCTGAATACGACTCTGAAACGCAAGGCATGACCGTCGCAAGACACGATCACAAGGGAAGGACGAGCCTCGTCACTCCGAGAAATTTGCCAAAGGGGCTTGCGGAGGCGGTTTCCGAATTCTGCAAAGGGCAGATTGGAGTGAACGAAGCGTGGATTCTCCTCGCACAGGGAGAAAACGAAAGAATCCCGCACCTCATGTTTGCCGTAGACTTCTATGGCAGCAAGCTGACACTATTCCCGAAGCTCGCCGAGGTAATCAAGCCCTTCATGCAGCCAGGGCAGCAGTTCGAGCTGATTGAGAAGGCGGGAAGCTGGCTGGATCAGAAGCAGGCGAAAGAGTGCCTTGTATATACGCGCCACGGAAACATCCCGGCCTAGACTTGTCTTTTTCGTCCGTGGCGGTGTTGGCTGCGGCTGGAAAATTTTTCGTCCGCATGCGGTGCTTAAAATAAAGTTCATTTAATTTAATTGCAAATTTTAAGATGCAGGCATTAGTACGGTGCCTGCATCTTTGCGATTTCGTGAGTGCTTAGATTATTTTCCGAAGAGGTCACTGTGTGTTCCTGTTCGGGCAAGCGTCAGGACCAAGACATCATCTTCGATGCGATAAATCAGAAGCCAATCGGAAAGGATGTGACATTCTCTATGCCCTTTCCAATTGCCTGACAAGTCGTGATCCTTGTTTTCAGGTGGCAGTGTTTCGCCCATTGCAAGTTTTTCTACTATCGCATCAAGAAGTTCAACTTTGAGACCGCGTTTGATTGCGAGCTTATAGTCCTTCTTGAATGCGGAGGTGGGCTTGACTGTTAATTTTGAGGGCCTCATTTCTTAAGGTCGGCGAAAAGCTCATCAAGGTCGGTATAGCCTTTTACGGATGGGTCTTTCGCAATCCTTTCTGCTTCCAACATGGCGGCAATTGTTTCGTCATTTGGCTGGCTGAGCGATACCTTGAACGGTATTCCGCCATCCCTAATGGATTGACGCACGAAAATGTTAAAAGCTGTTGTAAGGTTCATGCC
>CAVEOR010000179.1:0-2045 GCA_963617285.1 Anaerovoracaceae bacterium
TCCGAGATTGCATATTGCGACAACTGCGACCTCGCAGCAACGGTTGAGAAAGCCGTTTGCGTTGACGCACCAGCTCAGGACGACGTAGAGATGCTTCCGCTCGAGAAGGTTCACACTCCGGGAACGAAGACAATCGACGCGGTTGCAGAATATCTCAACCTCGACAAAACACAGACTATCAAAGCACTTCTCTTCGTGACATACGACGAGGAAGGCAAGGAAACGGGCTACGTTGCAGCGTTCATCCGCGGCGACAGAGAGCTGAATATGACAAAGTTGGTAAATGCGCTTGACATTCCGTCCTATGCGATTGCATTTGCGGACGAAGCGAAGATGTCGGCAGCAACAGGCTGCGTTGGCGGATTCACTGGTCCAATGCACCTTCACGATTGCAAAATCGTAGTTGACAGCGAGCTCGTAGGACTTAAGAACCTGTGCGCAGGCGCTTGCGAGACGGATCATCACTACATCAATATGAACTACGGTCGCGACTACAAGGGCGATATCGTCTGTGACATCAAGATGCTGAAGGAAGGCGACGTTTGCCCGAACTGCGGCAGTCCGGTTCGCCACGCAAGAGGCGTTGAAGTAGGCCAGATCTTCAAACTCGGAATCAAGTACTCCGTGCCGATGCAGGCCTTCTACAAGGACGAAGATCAGAAGGATCAGCCAATTTGGATGGGTTGCTACGGCATCGGCGTTTCCCGTACATTCCAGGCAATCATCGACATGGCTGAGAACCACGATGACAACGGTATCATCTGGCCTATGTCAGTTGCTCCATATCACGTTATCATCACTGAGGTTAAGCCAGGCGATGAGGCGCAGGATGCAATTAGCCAGAAGATTTACGACGAGCTCACAGCAGCTGGCGTTGAAGTTATCTGGGACGACAGAGACGAGCGCCCGGGCGTTAAGTTCAAGGACGCTGACCTGATCGGTATTCCGGTTAGAATCACGGTCGGAAAGCTTGCGGGCGAAGGCAAGGTAGAGTACAAACTCCGCCGCGACGCTGACAAGAGCGAAAAGAGCGTAGACGAGGCAATTGCAGATGCTATCGCAATCGTAAATGCTGAAAAGTCAGGAAGATGCTATTTTTAATCGAAATACTCGGAGCGATATTTTGCTCCTAAACATAAAAACGAGGTGAAAAGTATGAAAAAGTTTATCATTGAGATGGAAAATGGTGATGTGATGAAGGGCGAGCTTTACCCAGAAATCGCACCAATTACAGTTGAAAATTTCGAGAAGCTGGCTGGAGAGGGTTTCTATGACGGGCTCATCTTCCACAGAGTAATTCCAGGCTTCATGATTCAGGGCGGCTGTCCAGAGGGCAATGGCACGGGCG
Source organism: Anaerovoracaceae bacterium (assembly GCA_963617285.1). Classification (GTDB taxonomy): domain Bacteria; phylum Bacillota; class Clostridia; order Peptostreptococcales; family Anaerovoracaceae; genus CAG-238. The sequence continues at coordinate 1,349 of CAVEOR010000179.1, forward strand.
GTCCGGGATATACGATCAAGGGCGAATTTGCAGCTAACGGTGTTGCAAACGACCTCAAGCACACTCGCGGCGTGCTTTCCATGGCTCGCTCAATGATGCCAAATTCGGCCGGCTCGCAGTTCTTCGTTATGGTTGCGGACGCACCGCACCTCGACGGACAGTATGCGGCATTCGGCAAGGTTACCGAGGGCATGGAAGCGGCTGACAAAATCGTTGCAGTTAGAAGAGACTTCCGCGACAAGCCTTTTGAGAAACAGGTAATCAAGACAATTAAGATTGTGGAGGAATAAGTAAGGATGGCTTTTTTTAGAGAAGTCGGAGAAGATATAAGAAATATAGTAGATAAGGACCCAGCAGCGAGAAACGGATTCGAAGTGCTCGTTTGCTATCCGGGGATTTGGGCGCTCATTCTGCACAGACCGGCGCATTGGCTGTATAGGCACCACTGCCCGTTCCTCGGCAGAGTCATTTCTCAGCTCGCGAGGTTCTTTACTGGCATAGAAATTCACCCGGGCGCAAAGATCGGCCGCAGGTGCTTCATCGACCACGGCATGGCTGTAATCATCGGCGAGACTGCGGAAGTCGGTGACGACGTTACGATTTATCAGGGCGTTACGCTGGGCGGCACGGGCAAGGACACGGGCAAGCGTCACCCGACCATCGGCAACCGCGTAATCGTATCGAGTGGTTCCAAGGT
>CAVEOR010000180.1:0-2000 GCA_963617285.1 Anaerovoracaceae bacterium
TTGCTTTCATGAGCGCCTTCAGCGAAGTTGCGCGGGCATTTCCGCTCTTTATCTCGATAGGGACGACCTCTCCACTTTCCTGAATGATCACATCGATTTCGCGTTTGCTCGACTCGTTCTTGTAGAAGTACAGCTGGTAGCCCTTCTTATGCAGCGCGTCCGCCACCGCGCACTCGAAAATTCCGCCCTTCGTGTTGCCCGACAATGTGTTCTCAACTATATGCTGCTTCAGCGAAAAATCCTTCATCGCCATCAGTAGCGACAAGTCCGTCGTGTACGCCCTGAAAAAATCGTCCCTCGCATAGTCATCCAAATCAAATTTCACATCCGTCACGAGCTTGCAAAGATGCACCATGTCCGCACGCAGCAGCCACTCGACGCTCGAAAAATATTTCTGCGCCCTGCCGCCGTGCTCCACTTCTTTGTACTGGAACTTGTGGTTTTCCTTGTCAAGCAGCTGCCGCCCGAGCGAAAGGTAGCATTTCTCAGCTTTCACCTTCTCCTCGGCCGTCGCATAATGCGCTATGTCGTACTGGTAACCCGTAAGAAGGCTGCGCTGGATCCTGTCGACCTCCCGAAAGTCCTTTGTATCGATGTATTTCTGCACCGCCTCCGGCATCCCGCCAATCGCAATGTACTGGCGATAGTAACTCATCATCTGCGAGTGCACAGCCTCCGGAATTGCAGTCTTTGAGTCCATATACCCACGCAGTGCATCTATCAAATCCGCAGAAATCCCCATCCCCCACAGGAACTCCTCAAAGTCAAGCCCATACATCCTGAGGTAATCAACGTAGCCGACAGGGTATGACGACGCCCGCTTATAGTCAATCCCGAGGAGCGAGTCCGACGCGATAACATCAAAGCGGTTGTCAATCGCCCAGAACTTGAGCGAAGTCAAAGCCTCCTGGCATTCCTGTATCTCGTCGAGGAAAATCAATGTCTCCCCAGGTACAATCTTCTTCTCAGGAAAGCGAAACCGCATGGCGATAAGCATGCTATCCACCGTCAGGTCACCCGAGAAAATCTCCGCGGCAGACGGCATCTCCTTAAAGTTAATCTCAAGAAGCTCGTCGTAATTCTCCTCTGCAAATTGCTCTATCGTGTATGTTTTTCCTACCTGCCTCGCACCCTGTACGACAAGGCACTTCTTGTCCTTCGTATCAATCCAGTTTCGGATTGCCTCGCTCGCTTTTCTCTTCATCATAAAACACCTCTCGTCCGCACTATTTGCCGCATGTCAGCTGAGCCGCGCCGCCTAATTTAATCGGCCCATGGAGCGCCATCAACATTTTGGAAGACAAAAATGTATCGCTCATCAACATTTTGGAAGGTTAAAATGTATCGCTCATCAACATTTTGGAATATTATATCACCAAATCCCGCCGAACGCAAGCAAAAATCCGCAAAATTCAAGAGGCCCGCCTTCGCGAGCCTCTTGAAGAATCTGCTGTCCGACTTTTTTATGTGTTCGCCTATTTATCACCATAATGTCCACGGCAGTGAGCAATAAATATTCTCTTTCCAGGCCTCGTCCGACCAAATTTTCTCACTCATCATACACCTCGATTAGTTCGTGAGCCGTGCCCTTGCCTTCTCTCAATTCCTGAACCGATTTTCTAACATGGGCAAGATTCGTCTCCGAGAAAAATGGATCCGTAGATCTGACTATTTCAAACGGAATGCGATTCTCACGAAGAACAGCCTTTACAAACATATTAACCGCTATTGAAGTGTTGATTCCTACATCTGAACAAAAGTGATCAAACCTTGCCTTATCGTTGGAATCAACTCGTGCTGTAATTGTCGCCTGCGCCATTCAAATCACCTCCTATCGTGCTCTATTTGCATATATTATAGCACTATTGTATTCCAATTGCAAGCAAATAGAATGACTTTGCAAAAGAGCGAAAACACGAATATATATTATTTCCATCTTCTACTAGCGTACTTGCACTGCTTGAGGGCGGTGCTGGCTACTAGGGTGCCGGTCTGGTCGT